>JBCAXI010000001.1:0-28576 GCA_038534175.1 Planctomycetota bacterium
AGCTTCACCCCCATCGCGCAGAGCGAGCGCAACAAGTCGATCGGCGACCCGCGCGCGATCGTCTGGAACAGCGCGGGCACGCTCGGCTACGTCGCCGGCATGGGCTCGAGCAACGTGATCGTCATCGATGCCGCCGGCGCGCGCGCCGGACTCTCCGACACGATCAACGTCGGGCACGGGCCCACCGGCCTCGCGCTCGACGAGGCCCGAAGCCAGCTCTACGTCATGTGCAAGTTCGACAACGCGATCTCGGTCATCGACACCACCACCGAGCTCGAGTCGGCCTTCGTGCCCTTCCACGACTCGACGCCCAGCGCGATCATCCAGGGACGCAAGTTCTTGTATGACACGCACCTCACCTCGGGACTGGGCCAGGCCGCCTGCGCCTCGTGCCACGTCGACGCTCGCACCGACGGGCTCGCGTGGGATCTGGGCGACCCCTCGGGCGAGATGAAGGCCTTCGACCAGAACTGCCCCGACGGCGGCTGCGAGGACTGGCACCCCATGAAGGGGCCCATGACCACGCAGACCATGCAGGACATCATCGGACTCGAGCCGCACCACTGGCGCGGCGATCGCTTCGGCATCGAGGAGTTCAACGGTGCCTTCTTGAGCATCAACGGCGACGACCAGAACCTCACCGATCAAGAGATGCAACGCTTCGAGGACTTCCTCGCGACCATCCACTTCCCCCCCAGCCCCTTCCGAGATCTCGACAACACCCTGCCCGATGACCTGCCGCTCGACGGGCACTACACCGTCGGACGCTTCGGCCCCGCCGGCCTGCCGCTGCCCAATGGCGACGCCCAACGCGGCCTCGACCTCTACCTCAACGCCAACCTTGACGGCGTGGAGTGCGTCACCTGCCACACGCTCCCGACCGGGACCGGGCCCAACGGCACGTTCGGCTTCGGCGGCTTCACCGAGCTCCCCGCCGGGCCCAGCGGCGAGCTGCACCACGCCCTCGTCTCCGTCGACGGCTCCACCAACATCTCCATCAAGATCCCCCAGCTCCGCAACATGCACGAGAAGGTCGGCTTCAACACCACCCAGCTCGAGAACACCGCGGGCTTCGGCTACCTCCACGACGGCTCGGTCGACTCCATCGAGCGGTTCATCGCCGAGCCCGTCTTCAGCATTGGCGGCGTGCAGGACCTCGCCGACATGACCGCCTTCATGCTCGCCTTCCCCGGCTCGGACCTGCCCCTCGGCTCGCCCGCCAATCCGCTCATGCCTCCCGGCTCGCTGAGCCAGGACACGCACGCCGCGGTGGGCGCGCAGGTGACGCTCGATGGATCGGGCTCGCCCGCCACGCTCACCCAGCTCGTCGCGCTGGCCGACGCCGGCGCCATCGGTCTCATCGCCAAAGGCCGCGTCGGCGCCGACGCCCGCGGGTACCGCTACGACGGCGCCGGGGCGTTCCAGTCCGATCGCCTCGCCGACACGACCACCCTGGCGGCGCTCGAAGCGGGCGCCGCTGTCGGCGCCGAGGTCACCTTCACGGCCGTCGCGATGGGCATGCAGACTCGCTTGGGGCTCGACCGCGATCTCGACGGCTTCTTCGACCGCGACGAGCTCGACGCCTGCGCCGACCCGGCCGATCCGTTCAGCGATCCCACCAACAGCACCTGCTGCTTCGCCGACCTCACGACCGACGGCAGCTCCAACGGCGTCCCCGACGGCCTCGTCAGCCTGTCCGACTTCTCGTACTACCTCAGCCTCTGGTCGACCGCCGATCCTGCCGCCGACCTGACCGTCTTCAACGCATGCCTGCCTGGCACGCCCGACGGCGATGTCACGCTGTCAGACTTCTCGTGCTATCTATCCGAATGGTCCGTCGGTTGCCCCTGACCGGGCCGGCAAGGCGCCAGGGTTAACCATGGGTGAGGCCGAGGTTGATTCGGACCTCGATATCTGTGATGCTGCGAGTTCTGTCGACCGGGCCGCCGGTCGCGTTTCCGGGGATGCGGGCGCTCTCGCCCGTGATCAGATCGTCCGACGCAGAACGAGCCGAGGGCTCGCTGCGACTTCCAATGTGAAGGGATCATCGATGTCTTGTCGCCTCACGCGCCGTTCCATGCGCGATGTCTCGCGTTGCCTCGCCGCCGCCATGGTCGTCGCGCCAGCCGGTCTCGCGCTCGCGCAGTCCGATCTACTCCCCGACATCGTCACGCGACAGAGCGATCTGTTCGACAACGACATCGTCACCAACATCTCGCCAGGACGCACGCACCTGCGCCTCTCCAACGGCACCGCCAACTCGGGCGTCGGCAAGCTCCACCTCTTCGGTGGACCCAGCAACGGCGACGGCACCCAGCAAGTCTTCCAGCGCGTCTACCGCACCGACGGCTCCCACTGGGACCGCGTCGCGGGCAACTTCGTCTTCCACCCCGGGCACAACCACATCCACTTCGAGGACTGGGCGATCTACCGACTGCGTGAGATCCTGCCCGGTGACGGCGTCGGCCCGATCGTCGCCGAGGGCAAGAAGACCTCCTTCTGCATCATCGACCTCGGCGTCTACGACAGCTCCATTCCCGGATTCCTGCCGGGCGGCGAGTTCAACACCTGCGGGTCCACCACGCAGGGCCTCAGCGTCGGTTGGATCGACATCTACTCCAAGTTCCTCACCGACCAGAACATCGACATCACCGACGTCCCCGACGGCGAGTACTGGCTTGAGTCCACCGCCAACCCCGACGGCCTCGCGCTCGAGCACTCCCTCTCGAACAACACCGCCCGCGTCAAGGTCACCATCGACATCGATGGCGGCGGCGGCCCCGGCGGCGGCGAAACCCTGCCCGCGGACGGCTACGAGCCCAACGACAACTTCCAGCAGGTCCTCAGCCGGCCCGCCGGCGGGCCCAACAGCCCCAACCTCGGGCCCTGCAACCCCGACCGGCTCGTGGAGGGTCTCACGGTCGATGACTACTTCGACAGCGACCGCTTCAGCTTCTACATGCCCGCGACCGGCGGCCCGGGCGACTACATCGAGGCACGCTTCGACCACAGCGACGGCGACCTCGACGTGCGCCTCTACAACAGCTTCAACCACACCGTCGCCACCGCCGACAGCGCCGACGATGACGAGGTCATCTCGATGAACGGGCGCCCCTCGGGGTGGTACACCATCGAGGTCTACGGCTTCGAGGACGCGGTCAACGAGTACGACCTCTACGTCAACCCCTCGGCCAACCTCGCGCCCACCGTCACCCCCCTCGCCCCGCTCACCGACGACGCCGTCGTCTACTCGCTCGAGACCTACACCACCGAGTGGAGCTTCTCCGACCCCGAGAACAACGACGCCTGGGTCACCATCTACGCCAACGAGACCCAGGACTTCAACGGTGCGCTCCAACTGCCCACCAGCCTCCACACCCCCGCCGAGCAGGGCCTGCACGTCATCAACACCACCTACCTCGCCGAGAACACCACGTATTGGATCTACCAGGAGATCACCGACGGCGGCACGACCAGCGGCGCTTGGGCCCCCGGTCGCCTGACCATGACCGGCCAGGCCTGCTCCGCGGCCGACATCACCACCGACGGCACCTCCAACGAGCTGCCCGATGGCGCCGTCACCATCTCCGACTTCTCCGTCTACCTCAACTGGTGGTCCACCGCCGATAGCCGCGCCGACATCACCGTGACCGGCGTGTGCAACCCGGGCAACGGCGGCGACGGCGTCGACCTCTCTGACTTCTCCTGCTACCTCGACGCCTGGTCGCAGGGCTGCCCCTAATCGTCGCCCGATAGAGCCAACACGCTCGAAGAGTCAACCCGCGTCGATGCACGCCGCATCGACGCGGGTTTTTTCGTGCACACTCGCCGAGCGCCCCAGTACCCTCGCGCGACGGGAGGCGCGCCGCATGACATACCGACAAACACGCCGCATCGATCGACTCGGTTCCGTGCTCACGATCGCCGTCGCGGCGGGGCTCGCGAGCGCGCAGCCGCTCGATCTTGTCTTCTTCTTCCATGATCAGACGCCCGACGTCATCTACCGCGCGTGGGACGCCAACGGCGACGGCGACTGCCACGACCCGGGCGAGGTCACGGTCTTCGTCGACGACGCCGACATGCTGCTGGGCATCGACAACGCGCAGGGCCTCGTCGCGCTCAGCGCCACTTCCATCATCGCGACGGACAACTTCGAGCCCGACAACATCGTGCGCTTCGTCGACACCAACCTCGACGGCGACGCGCTCGATGCGGGCGAGGCCAGCGTGTTCTTCTCGGGCGACATCGGCGGGGGCGAGACGCTCTCGAATCCCACCGATCTGTTCGACGCGCCCGACGGATCGTTCTGGATCGTCGATGTCACGGTCGGCGTCACGCCGGCGCCGCCCTCGCGCGTCTACCGGTTGGAGGATCTCAACGAAGACCAGGACGCCGACGACCCCGGCGAGCGCACGGACTTTTTCGAGCTCGCGCCCGCAGGCATGGGCGGGCCGGCGATCTTCGATCTCGTCGTCGGCGCGGGCGGGGAGGTGTACGTCTGCGACCTCAGCGACCCGCAGCAGATCGAGTCGATCGACGTCATCGATCCCGCCGGCGTGGCGCGCACGGAGTGGCTCGGCAGCGACACGCTCTTCGGGCTGACGGGCCAGTATCTCTTCAGCGGCACCTACGAGCTGGAGATCGATCCCGCCCAGGGCGTCGTCTACTTCAGCCCGTCGACGCTCAACAACAACGCCGCCCTGCTCGGGGCCCGCGATCTCAACGGCAGCGGCGATATCGACGCGCCCAACGAGGTCGTGGTGTTCTTCGACGAGAACGCCTCGGCCGAGGGAATCAACGTTGGCTCGCTGCGCGACTTCAAGCGCCTGGACGACGGGCGGTTCGTCGCGACCGACGCCGGGCAAGATCGCGTCTACGTGCTCGAGGATCTGAACACCGATTTCGACTTCAATGACGCGGGCGAGATCCGCGTGGCGTACGACGGCGACACCGCCGCGGCGAACGGAGAGCCGGACCTCATCCTGCCCCTCTCCATCGACGCGGCACCGCTGCCCGCGGGCTGCGGGCCGGGCGATCTGACGACCACCGGCTCGGACCTTGGTGTGCCCGACGGGCTCGTCGATCTCTCGGACTTCTCGTACTACTTGGGCCTCTGGGCCGCCGACGCGCCGCGCGCCGATGTCACGCCAGAGAGCACGTGCGACTTCAACGTGCCCGATGGCGCCGTCACGCTCTCAGACTTCGCGTGCTACCTCAGCGTCTGGGCCACCGGCTGCCCCTGATCGCGTCTCGCGGGCTATCGGTCCATCGCGCAGGTTGCGGCGTGGGCGGTGCCCGAGCAGGGCCCAACCCTGGCGCCCCGCGCCATCGCCCAGTTTGCCGGAACATCCCGACCTTCGAACACGAAGGCTTGCCCGAAGCTGCAGTCGCCGCGCGACGGTTGGTGTCCACCCCCCTCTGGGGTAGTGTGTGCGAACCGCGTCTCGCGGGGCTCGTGGATGTTCTTCCGGGGTTCTTTCCCGGGCCAATCGGTCGTTAGAGAAGGGATCACGAGGATGGGTTGTATGAAGACCGCCGCCACCGCGGCGTGCATCGTTTGTTTCGCTGGCGTCGCGATCGCCCAGAGCGCCGCGCCGCGGGCCATCGCCGACGCCCAGCCGCTGCACCGCTGGGCCCAGCACAACGTGCAGTTCCACGACAATGGCACCGTGACCGCCAACGGACAGGTCTGGGACAGCGCCGACGCGTACATCGCCAGCGATTACTTCCAGGCCAACGGGCTCCGCTGCCCCGTCGCGTTCACCGAGGCCGAGCTCATCGAGGCCGAGGCGTTCGCCCTCCGCGGCTCCACCGCCGACTGCAGCTCCGGCTCCACGAGCATCTTGCCCGAGTACGACCCTGCCACCGGCGATGTCCTGCGCATCCCTGTGGTCGTCCACGTCATCCAGAACACCGGCGGCACTGGCTTCATCTCCGAGAGCCGCGTCCAGAGCCAGATCGACATCCTCAACGAGGACTTCCGCGCCCTGCCTGGCACCAACGGTGCCCCAGGCGCCGACACCGGCATCGAGTTCTTCCTCGCCACCGAGGATCCCGGCGGCAACCCCACCAACGGCATCACCTACTCGACCAACAACACCTGGTTCAACGATGGCGGCAGCTACTGGAACAGCCTCGCCTGGGACCCCAACCGCTACCTCAACATCTACACCAACTCCGCCAGCGGCAACCTCGGCTACGTGCCCTTCCTTCCGCAGACCAACCCCGGCGCCATCGGCTCCAACTCCGACCGCGCCGTCGTGCTGCACTCCTCGTTCGGACGCAACGCGCCCATCGCCAACTACGACCTCGGACGCACCGCGACGCACGAGGTCGGGCACTACCTGGGCCTCTTCCACACCTTCCAGTCCGGCTGCGGCAGCGCCTCCAGCTGCTACACCACCGGCGACCGCATCTGCGACACCAACCCCGAGAACAGCCCCTTCTTCGGCTGCTCGGCTGGCCGATCGACCTGCGGCTCGTCCGACCCCATCGACAACTACATGGACTACTCGTACGACGTCTGCATGAACAAGTTCACCCCAGAGCAGGCCAACCGCATGCGCTGCACCCTGTTCAACTACCGCTCGAGCCTGTATGTCATCGACGCGGTCGGGCCCTGCTCGCCCGCCGACGTCACGACCGACGCCACCAGCAACGGCGAGCCCGACGGGGCTGTCACGCTCTCCGACTTCTCGTTCTACCTGAGCCTCTGGTCGAGCGGCGATGCCGCTGCCGACATCACCACCATCAGCGTCTGCAACCCCGGCGCGGGCGGCGATGGCGTCGACCTGTCCGACTTCTCGTGCTACCTCGCCACCTGGTCCGACGGCTGCCCCTGATCGACCGCCCGCTCCCCGGAGCGAGTCCGGGCCGGGTCGCGTGAGCCGGCCAAAAATCACCGAGCCCCATCCGTCAAGGGCCGATCGGACATCGCTCCGGTCGGCCCTTTTGCGTGCGCCTTCCATCGCGAGCGCCGATGTGTTATCAATGCAGGACGCGGCCGACCGATCCCTTAGCCGCCCATCGCGATCCGGAGGGCTCCCGTGGCGTCGATCGTCTTCTACTTCCAGGTTCACCAGCCCTTCCGCCTGCGCCGGTACTCGGTCTTCGACGCCGACCCGTTCTACTTCGAGGACCGCAAGAACGCCGAGATCTGCGAGAAGGTCGCCACCAAGTGCTACCGCCCGACGACCGAGCTCATCCTCGATCTCGTCAAGCGGCATAAGGGCAACTTCAAGGTGTCGTACGCCATCACCGGCGTCGTGCTCGACCAGTTCGAGCACTTCACCCCCGACGTGCTCGACCTGTTCAAGCGCCTCAACGACACCGGCTGCTGCGAGTTCGTCGCCGAGACCTACCACCACTCGCTCTCATTCCTGTACGACCACGCCGAATTCGTCAAGCAGGTCGACATGCACACCGAGCGGATCCAGGACCTCTTCGGCCAGACGCCCCGCGTCTTCCGCAACACCGAGCTCATCTACAACAACCAGCTCGCGCGCTTCCTCGCCTCCATGAAGAACAAGGACGGCACGCCCCGGTTCGCCGGCGCCCTCTGCGAGGGTGTCGATCGAATCCTCGGCGACCGAAGCCCCAACTATGCCTATCGCCCCATCGAGGGCCTGGGCGGCGAGGTCCTCAAGGGCCCCGATGGCCGCGACTTCACGATGCTGCTCAAGAACTACCGGCTGAGCGATGACATCGCGTTCCGGTTCTCAGACCGCGGCTGGAGCGAGTGGCCGCTGTCCGCCGACCGCTTCGCCCAGTGGGTCCACCAGATCAACGGCGACGGCTACCTCTGCAACCTCTTCATGGACTACGAGACCTTCGGCGAGCACCAGTGGGCCGACACCGGCGTCTTCCAGTTCCTCGACAAGCTCCCCGAGGCCATCTTCGACATCGCCCCGGGCGAGAACCACTTCAACACGCCCAGCGAGGCCATCGCCCGGTTCGAGCCCGTCGGCGTCTACGACGTCCACGACACCATCTCGTGGGCCGACACCGAGCGTGACCTCACCGCCTGGCGCGGCAACGCCATGCAGCACAACGCCCTCGACGAGACCTACCGCGTCGGCGCGGTCGTCAAGAAGCGCCTGGCCGAGGCCGAGATCTCGGGCGACGACGAGGTCATCGCCCAGGCGAACTTCCTGCTCAACGACTGGCGCAAGCTCACCACCAGCGACCACTTCTATTACATGTGCACCAAGTACTTCGCCGACGGAGACGTCCACAAGTACTTCAACCCCTACGACTCACCCTACGACAGCTACATCAACTTCATGAACGTGCTCGACAACGTCCGCACCCGCTGCGCCGCGATCGCCGAGAAGCTGGGCGTCACGCCCGATGTCGCCGAGAAAGTCTGAGCGCCGCCGCCCGCCGCGTCCATGGTCCTGATAGGACTCAACCGCCCCAGAGGGGGCGCGCCGGCACGCCCACGACGCGCTCGCCGTCGCTGACATCGTGCAGCACCGCCGAGCCCGCGCCGACGACACAGCGGTCGCCCACCTCGACCTTCGGCAGCACACGCGAGCCGACCCCGAGCAGCGCGTCGCGCCCCACCCGGACCACGCCGCCGAGCGCGACGCCAGGCGCGATGTGCGCGTTCGCCCCGATGATATTGTGGTGCTCGACCACCGCCGCCGAGTTGATGATGCAGTGATCACCCAGGCGCGCGCCGGTGTGCACCACCGCGTGCGGCCCAACGAACACGCCCTTGCCGTACCCCGCCGTCGGGCTCACGTAGGCCTCGGGATGGACCACGCTGCTCGCGCCGTGGACCATCTCCAGCCCCGCGTCCAGCAGGTCGCGCCGCGTCTTCAGGTCGCCCAACGCAAGAATCCAGCTGTGCTCGCCGATCAGGTCGAAGTCGCTCAGCCCGCCGAGGTGGGGCAGCCCGAACGCCTCGCACGCCGGCGGCGACTGGACGTCATCAAGCACGCCGGCGATGTCGACATCGAGCAGCTTGGCGGCCTCGGCGACGACCTCCCCGTGCCCGCCGCCCCCGATGATGACCAGTGATCGCGCCATGCTGCCAGCCTACCCGGCGTAGAGTCGTCCATGGAGCCCATCCGCGTCGCCGCCGTGCGGTATCTCAACACCCTCCCGCTCATCGAGGGGCTGGAATCGGTCTCCGGCTGCGAGCTGGAGCTGACCGCGCCCTCGCGGATCGCGGGCCTCGTCCGCTCCGGCGACGCCGACATCGGGCTCGTCTCGATCGTCGACCTCGCCAGCCAGCCCGGCGCCGCCGAGACGCCCCTCATCGCCCTCCCGGTGGGCATGATCGGCTGCGATGGCCCGACGCAAACCGTGCGGCTTTATTCCCAGACGCCACCGAGCGCCGTCACCAAGCTGCACGCCGACACCGACTCCCACACCTCCGTGCTGCTCGCACGGTTGCTGCTTCGCGCGGTGCACGGGGCCAACGCGGAGACGGTCGACTTCGACGTCCGCGAGCGGGTCGCCCGCGCCGGCGCCGCGGCGGCCGAGGAGTGGCCCGAGACGCTGCTCATGATCGGCGACAAGGTCATCACCGACGCGCCCGAGCCGGAGCGTTATGCGCACGAGATCGATCTGGGCGAGGCGTGGCACGCGTGGACCGCCCTGCCGTTCGTGTACGCCGTGTGGGCCTGCCGCGCGAGCGCGTGGGACGAGGGCGACGCGTCCCGCCGTCGCCTTCAGATGGGCGCCGCGCTGCTAGAGCGGCAGCGGCTGCACAACCGCGCGCGCCTCGACGCCATCGCGCGCCAACGCGCTCCCGAGCACCGCTGGCCGATCGACCGCGCGATCGAGTACATCGGCGAGCGGCTCCGATACGACTTCGATGACGGCGCGCGTCGTGGCGCCGAGCGGTTCTTCGCCGAGGCCCACGCCGCCGGCCTGCTTCCGTCGAGCCAGCTCCGCGTCGCGACCGGCGTGTCGCCCGCGCCCACCCCGACCTAGCGCGAGCGAGCACACGCCATGCCGCCACTCCCCGAGCTGCGCGTCTCGTCGCTCGCCGAACTAGCGGCTCAGCTGCGGTTCGCGCCACACCTCAAGCTGCTCGACGACATCGATCGCATCGAACGCCTCGCTGCCGATGTCGACCCCGAGGCCAACTACCCCGAGGAGTGGATCGAGTTCCGTGTGACCGGCCTGCGGCGCGATCTCCCCGAGCCGATCACAGTCGCCGGCGCCGCGCTCCTCGCTGATCTATCTTCGCTTGCCGAGCGTCTCTGCGAGCAGGCGCGATTGACCGAGGCGGAGCTCGCCGCGCGTCTCTCCGAGCAGGGCCGGCAACCAGCGCTACACGCCGACGCGCTCGCCGAGCGATGGAACGTCTCGCGCAAGACCGTCGATCGATGCCGAAAGCGCGGGCTAATCGGTCGAAGGATTCGCGGTGCCAACGGCAAGACGCGCATCGTCTTCACGCCCGAGAGCGTGCGCGTCTACGAGTCATCTCAACGAGAAAGCCTCGAACGCGCCGCCGAGTTCTCACGCATCGAACCAGCGATCGAGCTCCGCATGCTCCGCCGAGCCGAGCGATACCACGAGCTGTTCGGCTGCACGCTCAATCAGTGCGCCGAGCGCCTCGCCAAGCGCTACCAACGCTCGCTCGAGGCGGTCCGCCAGATCCTTCGACGCCACGACGCCTCGGGCGCCGCGCCGATCTTCGACGACCCCGGCTCCCTCACGCGCTTGCAGCGCCGCGCCCTCCTACGCGCCGAAGCCCGGGGGATCGACCCCGCGACACTCGCGCGACGCTACCGACGCACGCGCCCCACCATCGCCCGCGCGATCCACCTCGAGCGGGCCCGGCGGCTGTGGGCGTGGCGCGACGCGGGCGCGCTCGAGGCGCCACGCCTCGCGACGTTCGATCGCGACGACGCGCACGATGTCCTGCTCGGTGCGCCTGCGGTGCGCGCCATCGGCGTGGCCCCGGCGCCGAGCAACGTGGGCGCCCTCCTCGCGTTGGCCCGGTCCACGCCCGCGACGCCCGCGGACGACGAGCAGGCGTGCGTGATCGCGTTGCACTTCTGCCGAGCCACCGCCTCCGACCTCGCCTCCGATCTCGACCGCGAGCAGCCCGAGGCCCGGACCATCGACCGCGCCGAGGCGATGCTCCGCCTCGCCTCGCAGATCTGGGCGTGGCTCGTTCGCGCGCAGATGGGCCTCGTGCTCGCAACGATCGAGCGGCGACACGAGCGCCCGAGCGAGGCGATGCGCACGGACGACTGGCTCGGGGCCTGGCGATCCGGCGTCGCGTCGGCCTGGCCGGCGATCGGGTCGTTCGACGCCACGCGCGGCGGCCGGCTCGCGGCGCCCGTCGGGCTTGCCGTCGACCGCGCCCTCGCCGCCGCGTCGCCCGATCCCACCACCCGAGCCACGCCCCGCCTGCGGACCGACGAGCCGATCGAGGACTGGCGCAACGCGCCGCCATGGAGCGCCGCGCTCCAGCCCGATCGACGCCTCCGACCCAGACCCGAGCGCGACGCCGACGCAGGACGCCCGCCCTGGTGGTCAGACGCCGACGCCGACGCGCGACGCGTGCTCGGATGGCGCTTCGGATACCCGGTGGAGGGCTCGCGCGAGGCGCCGATGACACTCGAAGCGCTCGCCGAGCGTCTCAGCACGGGTCGTGCGCACGCGCCGCGACGTCTGCGCATCGCGCTCCGCACGCTGCTCGAAGCCGCGCGCCTCGAAACGTCCAGCGCCCCCGGACCCGAGTAGGCTGGCTCCCATGGCAGCGATCACCCACCAAGAGCTCATCGTGGGCATGGAGGTCCACGTCGAGCTCCGCACCCGAAGCAAGATGTTCGCGCGCGTTGCGTCGCCGGCGCATCCAGAGTTTCACAACGCGCCGCCCAACGCGCTCATCGACCCGGTCGTGCTCGCGCTGCCCGGGGCCTTGCCGGTCATGAACGAGCGAGCGGTCGAGCTCTCGGCGATGGTCGGCCTCGCGCTCGGTTGCACGATCAACAGGCGATCCAAGTGGGACCGCAAGAGCTACTTCTACCCCGATCTGCCCAAGGCGTACCAGATCTCGCAGTACGACCTGCCGCTGTGCGAGCACGGATCGGTCGACGTGCTCGATGATGACGGCGAGGTGATGCAGGCCGTGCGCATCGAGCGGGCGCATCTGGAGGAGGACGCCGGCAAGCTGTTGCACGAGGCCCCCGGGGGCGGCGCGGTGGACGGATCGCTCGTCGATCTCAATCGCGCGGGCACGCCGCTGCTCGAGATCGTCACGGCGCCGGACGTTCGCAGCGCCGACGTCTGTGAGCGGTTCGCCCGATCGCTGCGCCGCCTGTGCCGGCACCTCGGCGCCACCGAGGGGGTCATGCAGCAGGGGCACATCCGCTTCGAGCCCAACATCAATCTTAAGCTCACCTTGGACGACGGGCGCGAAGTGCGCACACCGATCGTCGAGGTGAAGAATCTGAACTCGTTCAAGGCGCTGCGGGGCGCCGTGGAGTACGAGGCGCGCACGCAGGCCAAGCGTTGGCAAGAGGATGGGCGCGAGTGCGGCCCCGGCGCCAAAGGCACGCGCGGTTGGGATGACGCGCGCGGCGTCACCATCGCCCAGCGCGAAAAAGAAGACGCCCACGACTACCGGTACTTCCCCGATCCGGACCTGCCGCCGGTCGAGATCGACGACGCGTGGCTTGAGCGGGTGCGCATCGGCGTGTGCGAGCATCCGGACGCGCGTCGCGTCCGATGGATGCGAGACCGTGGGCTCAACGCCAAGGACGCGACCGCCCTGGTGGAAGAGCGAGCCACCGCCGAGCTGTACGACGACGCGGTGCAGGCCGGCGGCGGCGCGCGCACGCTCGCCAACCTCCTCTTGCAATCGGCGGCGAAGCGCGCCAACGAGCGCGGCGTTGAGATTCACGAGCTCGGGCTCTCGCCCGAGAAGCTTGCCGCGATCGCCCAGATGCGTGATCGCGGCGATATCAGCGCGGCCTCGGCCGACGAGCTCGTCGGACTCGTGACGCAGAGTGAGGACGACCCGGCGTTGATTGCCGAGGCCCGCGGCATGATCGTCGTGCGCGATGAGGGCCAGCTTGCCGCGTGGTGCGACGAGGTCATCGCGCAGCACGCGGGCATCGTGGAGCAGATCCGCGGCGGCAAGCAGCAGGCGGCCGGGCGACTCATCGGCGAGGTCATGAAGAAGAGCGGGGGCGCCGCCGACGCCAAGACCGTGCGCGCCATGCTGCTCGAACGCATCGGAGACTAAGGCCTCAGATCGCGGGAGCGAGTGTGCGCGTGGTGCGGTTCACTCTGGCTCGGCGCTCGTCTGCTCGCGCATCGACCGGGCCCGATCCAGCAGCTCGGCCTCGAAGGCGTCGCCCGAGAGCTCGCCGCTCTCCACGCGCGCCTCGGGCGTGGGCGCGAGCTCGAAGTGCCACTCTTGTCGATTCTCCAGCCGCACCGGCGCGGCCGCCGCGAGCAGATCGATCACCGGCCACTCGTACATCGGCGCCTTCGCCTGGCGGCTCTCGTGCACCGACTCGTACCCCTCCAACTCGAGCCGCACGTCGTAGTGCCCGTGGAACAGAAACTCGGTCTCCACCGGCGTGCGCCCGAGCTGCTGGTCGTTGAGCGTGACCAGCGCGCCGGGCGGCTCGCTGGTGATCTGGATCATCCGCTCGACGCATCCGCCCAGCGACAACCCGCACAGCACAAGACCCGCAACGCGTCCGCTCATGCGCGCTCTCCCGTGCCCAACCGCGGCGCCTCGTCCGAACGCTCGCGCGGCGGCAGGTCGTCGAACTCATCGCCTCTGAACAGCGAGCCGAGGTACACCCGGCGCACCAGCTCGTCGTTGATCAGCGACCTCGGGTCGCCCTCGGCGAACTTCTTGCCGCTGTCGATGATGTACGCCCGATCACATACCCGCAGCGTCTGCTGCACGTTGTGGTCGGTGATGAGGAACGCGATGCCCGTCTCGGCCAGCTCGCGAAGCTCTCGTTGCAGGTCCTCGACCGCGATCGGGTCGACGCCGCTGAACGGCTCGTCGAGCAGGATGAGCTTGGGCTGCGTGATGAGCGCCCGAGCGATCTCCAGCTTGCGCCGCTCGCCGCCCGAACAAGTGCGCGCGAGCTGGTTGGCCTTGTGCGTCAGCCCGAAGCGGTCCAGCAGCTCGGCGGCCTTCTTTCTGCGCATGCCCCGCGGCATGGACAGCGTCTCGAGAATTGCCAGCAGGTTCTGCTCGCAGGTCATCCGCTGGAAGACGCTCGGCTCCTGGCTGAGGTAGCCCATGCCCCGGCGGGCGTGCCGGTACATCGGCAGGCCCGTGACCTCGTCGCCGTCGAAGAACACGCGTCCGTCATCGGCGTCGATCATGCCGATGGTCATGCGGAAGCTGGTCGTCTTGCCGGCGCCATTGCGACCCAGCAGGCCCACGATCTCGGCGGGGTCGACGTGCAGCGAGACGCCATCGACCACCATTCGGCCGCCGAACGACTTGCGCAGATTGTGGGCTTCCAGCAGCGGTGGCACGCGGGGAGTTTACGCGTCGGGGGCGCCGTCGGTGGGCTTGCCCGTGGGCGGGCCGATGAGGCGGATGCAGACCGGGTAGCGATAGATCTGGCCCTTGTTCGCGGCGATCGCGGCCAGGATGAGGCCGATGATCGCGACGACCGAGAGCGCGAACGTGAGAATCACGCCGACGCCACAGGTGATCAGCGTGATCACGCCCGTCACGAGGTACAAGATGACCAGCGAGATCTGGAAGTTCGTCGCCTCACGCCCGTGGTCATCGATGAACGAGTGATCGGCCTTGCGGGCGAGCCACATGATCAGTGCCACGGCCAGCGGCAAGAAAAACGGCAGACCACCGAGCGACATCAGCACGACCGTCGCGATGAGCGTCCCGACGTGGATCCACATGCTGTACGTGCGGATCTCGGGCGTCGCGGTCTCGTCCACGAGCGTCGTCGCCTCCGAACCCTCGTCGTCGGCCCCGGACGAGGATGGGGGCGTGGGTGCCGGGGGGGACGGGGGAGACGACTCGGCGTCGCTCGGTAATGGGTTCGGATCGTGCGGGTCGGCCACGGCGCTCCTCCAGGTCTCCCGTCGAGAGAGACCGCTTCTGATTCGGGAGCCTACCGGCTCGCTTTCAGCCGCGAGGCCCGATCAGGTCTTCACGCTCGTCGAGAACGCCAACGCCAGCGGCGCCAGCACCAGCACCGGCAAAAACACCGAGATCGACGCCGGGATCCCCGGCACCGCCACGCTCGCGCCGATCACCCCGCCCAGCAACGCCGCACCCGCCCACGGCGCGCACTTGAGCGACTGCAGCATCATGTTCGTCGGCAGGCGGGTGAGAAAGAACGTCATCGCGATGACGAGCGCGAGCAGATTCGACACCATCACCGCGAACCGCCCGAGCTGGAACCGCTGCAGGCGGTCACGCTCGACCCGCGTCCGGGCGCCCTGGGTGTCGAGGCGGTCCAGCGTCCGGATCATCTGTCCGAGCTGGGCGTACGAGAGCGCCTGCGCGTACCCGCTGAAGCGGCGCATGCGGAGCGTCGTGGGGTCCAGGTTCGTCTCAATGCGGCTTCGTGGGGTGCGGCGTCCCTCGACGCCCCCGGTCAGGTCCCAGCCGCCGTCACGCCACCGGGCGCTCTCCGCCCGGATCGTCTCGCCCGCCTTTCCGTCCTCGCCCGTTTGCCAGATGTGCACGCCCTCAAGCGTGCCGCGATCGGCGTCGAACACCCGCGCGTACCAGTGGCGCCCCTGTGAATCGGCGACCAGCGGCGCCTGCGTCACGCCCATCTCGCGAGCGCCCGCCTCCCCGTGGTCTCGCGTCACGAGCGGCGCCACGCGCGGCAGCAGCAGCTCCTGATTCAGCACGCCCAAGCCCGTGAACGCGAGCGCCACCAACAGGATCGGCCGGGCGACACGCTGCAGCGGCTGCCCCGCCGCGAGCATCGCGACCAGCTCGCGCCGCCGCACGAGCTGCGCACACGTGAACCCCATCGCCCCCACGAGCACCACGCCCAGCAGGTAGTTGTAGAGCTGGAGCAGCTTGGGCCACCAGAAGTCGACGACGAGGAACGCCGTCACCACGCCGCGCCGCACGAGCGAGGACGAGCCTCCGTCGCGTGTCGCCATGGCGTCGGCGGCCTTCACGAAACGATCGATGTTCAGCGAGACATCGATCGCGACCACGAAGCACAGCAGCACCACGAACAGCGTCACGGTGTTGATGAAGTATTCCTTCGCGATGGCGCGATCGAGCAGCCGCACGGGCTCAGCTTAGTCCGCCCGCCGCTGGCGTCTCGGCCGGCTCAGCCCAGGCGTCGGCGGACGTGCACGAGCGACTCGTTCGGGCGCCGACCCTGCTGGTCGGACTCGAACAGGAGCCGTGCGATCGCGATGCCGATGATCGCCGCCAGCACGCAGTCGCTCAGATAGTGCGCATGGGCCAGGATCCGCGAGACGGCGCAGCCGAAGGCCCCCACGAGCACCGCCGCCCGTGCCGAGGGCACGACCAACGCCGTGGCCCACGCCCCGCCGAAGGCGATCGCGGTGTGCGACGAGGCGAGCCCCAGCCCCACGCCGTCGGGCGTCTCGGCGAACATCGGGAAGAACTTGTAGTTCGGCAGCAGGCCGAAGGTGGGCTCGGTCGCGTCCGGACGGGTCCGCCCAAGGATGGGCTTGAGCAGTTCGGCCAGCGCGCCCGCGAAGATCACCGACAGCAAAATCAGCCCCATCCGCCGGCGTGGGCGCACCTGCGTGGCGCCCGACGCGGCCTGCTGGCGGTCGTGCAGCCAGATCGGCAGCGCCAGGAAAAACCACGCCGGCAGGTAGCCGAACACACGCATGAACTCCCACCAGTCCGCGCCGTCCACGTCTGGCTTCTGGATGTTCAGCCGCGAGCGGAGGAGCCAGTACAGCGGTCGATCGAGCACCACCGCGACGAGGAACGCCAGGGCGGCCAGGCCCAGGCCGCGCAGGGTCGAGCCGAGCCGCAGGCGTCGCTGGATGGGGGTGTAGTAGCTCAAGAGGCGATAGCAGACCCGTTCCCACGCCGCCCCGCAAGTCGCCCGGATCGCGCGTGCTCCGGGTCACTCGCGGTCGCGGGGAAAGCCGATGTACCCGTGCCCGACGCCGTGGTAGCGCCCGCGTTTGTGGTCGCCCTCGATGTCGCCCAGGTAGTCCACGTTGCCGACGCCGAAGGCGTCTTCCCACTGGCCCTTCGTGCCCCCGATGAGCACCGCCGTGCGTCCGCCCAGGCGTTCCAGATCGCCCAGGTCGGTGTCGGGCCAATAGTCGTACTGCGTGCGCCGCCCGACCATGTAGCTCGAGGCGCAGTAGACCAGCGGCTGGTCGGGCAGGTAAAAGGCGAGCTGCGAGGCCCGCCCGTAGTGCTGCCCGATCAGCAGTGGGGGGGCGCCCGTCTGCGACTCGACCTTCTCGCGCAGCGTCTGGATCGATCGGGCGACGCCCGGCGCCGAGGTCAGGCGCCCGATCATCGACGAGGCCTCCACCGGCTCGTCCTTGATGATCGAGAGGACCCGCGCCGCGCCCGGCGCGAGCCAGTCGGCACGCAGCATGCCATGCCCGGCGATCAGCCCGTACCCGATCGTGAAGTGCCACGCGATCTGACGGTGCGTCTCGGGCTTGGCCCGCAGGATGCCTCGCTTGGGCCGCGGCTCGGGCAGCCGCTCCCACCGCGCCACGCGCTTGCCGTACGTCGTCATCGCGTCCACCACGCCCCAGCCGGCCAGCGCGACGAGCGTGACATAGCCCGCGGCGGGCCAGTTGCCCTCCACGCGCGTGAGGAACGACACGCCCAAGTAGAACAGCAGCATCGGCGCCGCCATCACGATCAGAAACAGGCGCCTCGGCCAGCGGTCGTCGCCCTCGTGCGCGCGCCAGGCGCGCCCGGCCGAGTACAGCGCCAGCAGCAACGCGGGGCCCACCAGCACAAGCTGCACGCCCACAAACTCGAGGGTCCAGGCCGGGCTGTAGTGGTACCCGCTGGCGTGCTGCGACTGATCGGGCGGCACGTCGCCCCCGGGCAGGCCCAGATGTCCCAGCAGGTGGCGCACCGTCGGCCAGCCCTCCTGTGCGTTCCAGATGAGCACCGGCGAGATCGCCAGGCCAAACGCGATGACAGCCGTGAGCAGCCCGAGCGCCGCGCGGGGCGAGCGTTCCACTCGCCCGCGCGCCATCCACGCGTACAGCGCCAGCGCGGGCGGGAGCAGCAGCATCGTGTACTTGAACAAGAACCCCAGCCCGAGCGTGAGCCCGAGTAACGGCCAGCCCGCGAACGAGCCGCGCGCGAGCGCTCGGTATCCATAGAAGCACGCCGCGGCCCAGCATGCGACGTACGGCCCGTCGATCGTCATCAGGATGCCCAGCGCCTGGAAGAGCGGGACCAAGTGGAAGATCGCTGCGGCGAAGAAGCCCGCGCGATGATCGCCCGAGACCTCACGCGCCAGCCGCGCGATGAAGTACGCCGCGATCGCGCCGAACAGCGCCGCGCCCGCGCGCACGCCGAACGCCGTGTCGCCGATGATCGAGGTCGTCGCGGCGATGACCCACGCCACCCCTGGACCCTTGGTGTAGTACGACAGCGCCGGACGCCGCGCCCACTCCCAGTAGTGCGCCTCGTCCTCGATGAGCGCGTACGGGCACGCGAACGCCAGATAGAGCAGGCGGACGAGCACCACGCCGAAGATCAGCGCGAGCGTCGGCCACCAAGATCGAGCCCAGGCGGCGTACGGCCGAATCGGTGTGGCGTCGCGCGGTGACACGGGCGGATTGTTGCCTCTCAGTGCCGCGCGAGCCCGCGGAACGCCACCAGCGTGTACGCCGCCAGCCCGATCACCCCGCCCCAGAGCAGCGGAAGCCCGATCGCGCCGGATTTATGCACGATCTGCTGCCCCGACGAGATCGTGATCACCGCCGCCAGCGCGGGGAAGAACGACCACAGGTAGACCGTCAGGGGCAGGGCGTTGGCCAGGCGCATCGCCATCACCGCCCCCGTGAGCACCATCACCAGGCACGCCGCCGCCATCGCCATGCGCTCGTGCTGCTTGCTCGTGATCTCGCGCGAGAGCTTGGCCAGCCGCTTCTCCAGATCGCGGTAGGGGGGGGCCATGAACGGATCGGGCGTCGCGACCTCCACCCGCGGCGCGGCCGCCGCCAGCAGATCCGCCGACGACAGATCCATCAGCTCCGGCATCGGATTCGGACGGATCGTCACGCCGTTCCACGTGCGCGCGGCCAGCGTGCCGCTGTTCTCCGCGTCCGACGCGCCGCTCCGCGCCGTGTAGTCCTGCAGCGTGAGATCGAAGCTGAGCTCACGCGACTTGCGGTCGGTGCCGAGGCGGACGTTCAGCGTGGCGCGCTCGGCCTCAAAGATCGGCGCAGCGCCGGTGGTCGGGTCGGGCGCCCACTCCGCGGTGATCGGGCGACCCGGCGCGGCCACGAACATCCACGTGTTCTGCCCGGGGTCGTACCGGATCGCGCGGGCCCGGATGCGCACGATCCGTCCGGTCTCGTCGGCGAGGCTCGCCGCCCCCTCGCCCCGGAACGCGCGCTCCAGTGACTCGAGCGAGCGCCGCGCCCCGAGATGCACCGCCAGCGCGCGTCGGCGTTGCTCCACGAAGCTCATGCGTCGTGGCTCGTCGCGCAGGCGACGCAGCTCGCCGAACGTCAGGAACTTCGGATCATCGCTGAACGCGTCGGGCAGGCGCCACGCCAGCTCCACGTCGCCCGTCTCGATGTAGCCCTCGTCCTCGGCGTTGCCGACCACGCCCTCCATACGCATCACGATCGTGCCCTCGCCCTCGATGGGGCGATCGCGGTAGTACCACACGTGCGCCAGCTCTGCCTGCGCCTCGCTCTCGACCTTGCCGCCGTCGCCCAGCTGCAGCGCGACCACCCGCTCGAGGATCAGGTAGTGGTCCGCCCCCTCCGGCGGCGGGCGCTCGAAGACGCGGTCGGCGGCGATCATCAGGTCGCCCTGCGCGACCGCGTCCCCGCGCTCGAACGACTTGACCATGAGCTTCATCGCGTCGTCGGTCACCATCTCCTCGATCCCGCGCAGGAATCGCGGGATGACCTGCTCGTTCAGCGCCACCAGCCCGCCCGAGAGCAGCAAGCCGGAGATCGCCGCGGGCACGAGGAGCGAGCGGTGGCTCACGCCCCCCGCGGCGCACGCGGTGACCTCGAGGTCCTGCGCCATGCGGTGGTAGGTGATCGTCGCGCTGAAGCCCGCGGCGAAGGGCAGGGCGTATTGCAGCATCGGCACGGTCGCGAGCAGCATCAGCCGGGGCACGTCGCTCGGTCCGATCTTGCCCGCGGCCATCAGCTGCACCGCCAAGGCGAACGCGATCACCGCGACGAGAATCGCCGTGGTCAGCGCGAGCACACGCCACAGCTCGACGAGCGTGTGCTTCCAGAGCGTGGTGGGCAGGCGTGTGCGCACAGGGGGATCCGTCCAGCGTTGGCGGGCCTAGGCCCGCGTGACCTCGACCTTGCCACCGGCGACGTCCTTGATCGCCAGCCCCATCGCGGAGAGCTCATCGCGGATGCGATCGGAGGTCGCGAAGTCCTTGCTCGCTCGCGCGGCCGCGCGCTCCTCCAGCAGCGCGACCACCCGCTCGTCCGACTCCACGCCCACAAACACACCGATGGACGTCTCGGCCGACTCGGCCTGGGCGAGATCGAGCACGCCGAGCACGCCGTCGAACGTGCGCATCAGCTCGGCGTCGGCGCGCGTTGGCCGCTCGGTGGCGCCGATCCACTTGTTGATCTCGCCGATCGCCCCGGCGATGTTGAGGTCGTCCTGCAGGCGGCTCGTGACCGCATCGCGCGTTGCGGCGTTGGGCTCGCCCGGCGATTCCGAGGCCTCGCCCTGGGCAACGAACCGGCGCCATCGCTCGACGGTGCGCGCCGAGTCCTTGAGCCCCTGCGCCCGGAAGTCGAGGTTGTTGCGGTAGTGCGCGCCGATCAGCTCAAGTCGGATAGCCGCCGGCTCGTGCCCCTCGCCGAGGAGCTGGCGCACCGTGAAGAAGTTGCCCTTGCGCTTGGACATCTTCTCCCCCTCGACGAAGAGGAATCGCGCGTGGAACCAGTGCCGCGCGAACGTCGGCGCGCCGGTCGCCGCGCACGACTGCGCCACCTCGCACTCGTGGTGCGGGAAGATGTTGTCCTCGCCGCCGGAGTGCAGGTCGATGTCCGGGCGATCGAACGTCGCGCCCCCCTCGCGCAGGCCCGCGAGCCGCGCGAGCGACATCGCCGAGCACTCGATGTGCCAGCCGGGGTACCCCTCGCCCCACGGGCTGGGCCAGCGCATGAGGTGCGACGCGTCGGCCTTCCACAGCATGAAGTCGGCGGGGTGCTTCTTCTGCGACTGATTCGTCTCGCTCACACGCCCGCCGGCGCCAACGCTCAGCGCCTCGATCGTGTTGTTGCTCAGCGCCCCGTACCGCTCGAACGCGTCGACGTCGAAGTACACCGCCTGCTCGCCCGGCTCGCCCACCGCATAGGCGGCGCCGCGCTCGATCAGCCGCGTGATCATCTCGATCATCTGTGGCACGTGCGCCGTGGCCCGCGGCAGGAGCGAGGCGTCGCGCTGGCCCTCGATCGCGACCTTGAGCCCCACCGCGGCGCCGTCCTCGATGAATCGCTGCGCGTAGAACTCGGCGATCGCGTGCGGGTCGCTCGGGTCCACGCTCGCGTCGGGCGGGAGCTTGCCGGACTTCTTGGCCTCGAGCAGGCGCTGGCCGGCCTGGGCCATCTTGTCCTCGCCCCCGCCGTCGGCCGCCGCGTCGTCGGTCATGTGCCCGACGTCGGTGATGTTCATGACGTGCACGACCTCGCGCGGGCCGCGGTGCTCGGCGCCGTCGGGGCCTTGCAGTGCGCATAGCGGCGACTCGATCCAACGCCGCAGCACATCGGCGGCGAGGAACGAGCGGAAGTTGCCGATATGCGAGTCGTCGTAGACCGTCGGCCCGCAGCTATAGAAAGTCACACACGCCGGATCAGCGGGCACGAACACCTCTTCGCGCCGGGTCATCGTGTTGTGCAGCCGCAGCACGCCCATGAGGCGGAGTGTACGGCCCGAGATCGGCGGGCCGGTCAGCCCACCGCCTCTGTGCCCCGCACGCCGTCGCGGATGCGCACGCAGTCCACCAGATCGATCACAAGGATCTTGCCGGCGCCCGGCCCGGTGTCGTCCACGGTCTCGGGGCTCTCTCCATCGCGGGCGCCGGTGACGATCGCCTCGATCGCACGATCGAGGTGGTCATCGTTGACCGCGATCTCCATGCGCACGCGTGGCAACAGGTCGATCTGGACCTCTTGCCCTCGGTAGCGCTCGCGGTACCCGCGCTCGGCGCCACAGCCGCGGGCATTGCCCACGCTGAACTTGGTGACGTCGGCCTTCACGAGGCAGTGCTTGACGTCACCGAGCCGCTCGGGGCGGATGTAGGCGATGATGAGTTTCACGCGTGTTCCTCCTGTGGCTCGGCGTTTGATCGCCAATGCGGAATGGCCGACCTCGTGCGCTCTAGTCGGTGAGATAGATCTGGAAGCCGCTGTAGGCCTCCTGGTCGTGCTCGCCCAGGTCGAGCCCGCGGAGTTCCTCTTCGCGGCTGACGCGCAGGCCCACGGTGAGCCGGATGATCCAGAACAGCGCAAACGCCGCGGGGAAGCACGCCGCCGCCACCGCGAGCACACCGACGAGCTGCGCGACGATGTCCATGCCCTCGGCGAAGAGCCCCACGGCGAGTGTGCCCCAGATGCCGCAGACGAGGTGCACGCTGATCGCGCCGACCGGGTCATCGAGCTTGAGCAGATCGAGCCCGACCACGCTGACGACGACCAGCCCGCCCGCGATCGCGCCGACGAGCACGGCCCAGTGCACGGGGATGACATCGGCGCCCGCGGTGATGCCCACGAGCCCCGCGAGCGCGCCGTTGAGTGTCATGGAGAGATCGGGCGTCTTCAGCAGCACCTGGGCCGTGAGCCCCGCGCCGACGACGCCGGCGCAGCCCGCGAGCATCGTGGTGACGAACACGTACGAGACCGCGGCGGGATCGCCCGAGAGCACCGACCCGCCATTGAATCCGAACCAGCCGAACCAGAGCAGGAACACGCCGATGGTCGCCAGGGGCATGTTGTGCCCCATGATCGGCTTGGTCTGCACGCCGTACTTGCCCGTGCGCGCGCCGAGCACGATCACGCCGGCTAGGGCGGCCCAACCGCCCACGGAGTGCACGAGCGTCGAGCCGGCGAAGTCGTAGAACGCCGCGTCGACGAACGCCACGCGCTCGTGCAGCGTGTGCAGCCAGCCCTCGCCCCACTTCCAGAAGCCCACGACCGGGTAGACGATCGCGACGTACACCACGCTGAAGAGGAGGAACGGGTACAGCTTGATGCGCTCGGCGACGGCGCCCGAGACGATCGTCGCCGCCGTCGCGGCGAACATCGCCTGGAAGATGAACTCGGCCCAACGCGTGTACGCCCCGGCGGCATAGCCAACGCCTTGCTGCGCATCGGTCGCGCCGACGCCGAAGCCGCTCCACGCGAACCACCCGCCCCCGAGGTCATTGCCATACATGAGGCTGAAGCCCATGAGCGCGTAGCTGAGCGTGCCGAGCGCCACGATCGCGATGTTCTTGAACAGGATGTTGACCGCGTTCTTCGCGCGCGTCAGCCCCGTCTCGAGGCACGCGAAGCCGAGGTGCATCACGAACACGAGAATGGTCGCGACGAGCAGCCACAGGTTGTTGGCGGTGAACGCCGCCATCGCGGCGGTGTCGATCGCGTGGGCCCACGCCGAGTCGAGCGCGGGATCAAGCCCGTTTCCATCCAACGGAACCGCCGGCGCCGCGACGGCGCCCAATAGCAACAACGACATCGTGCGTTCCCTCCGCGTCCGGTCCCGGACCGCGAGAGACTAGCGACGCGTCTGGTTCTCGCAAGAGGTGTGGCGCGATGTTGGGTGACGCGGGGCGAGCTGGGGCGAAGGCCCCATCACCATATTTCATAACATTAGAACGGGCGCTTCACCGGATTGATCACCAGGTTGTCGCGCCCGCAGATGAGGACATCGGCGATCTCGATCGCCTCTTGGAACGACTCCCGCGCCAATTCCACGTCGTGCGCGAACGCCGCGACGCGTCCCGCCGCCAGGTGCTCGCCGGTCAGCACCGCGTCGCCCGCGATGAGCGTCGTGCGCGACGCCTCCTCCACGAGCAGGCCCGTCAGCCCGGGCGACACGCCCGGAAGCGGGAACAACGCGACGCGCGAGCCCAGCCGATCCGGCGCCGGGCGCGTTCGCTGCAAGACCGAGATCTCCCGCTCCAGCGAGGGCTTGAGCTCCACGCCGATCGCATCGGCGGCGCCCTCGGCGATCCGCTTGAGCTCCATCGCCAGCGGCGCCCCGACCGCTTCCCGCTCGCGCTCGGCGATCCACCAGTCCGCCTCGTCGAATAATCCCAGCCCCCGCGTCGTGTCCGGCGCGAAGCGCGTGATGAAGACGTCCGTGATCGCCTCGGGCCTCAGGTTGGCCCGCTCACCCAGCCGGGCCGACAGCGCCTCCGGTGGCAGGCCCGGATCGACCAGGATCAACCGATCCTCGTCGCGAATGAGCGTCGTCGTCGCGTGCCCGGTGCGCACGCCCTTCCGCTCATCCCACAGGTCATTCGCCGACAACGTCCCGATCGAGATCACGCTCGCGTCCATGTGGAGATCGTAACGGTCGATCGGCCTCCGCTTGTCTCTCTTCTCGTTTCGAGCACCCATTCCGATGCGTAACTCGGACATCGCGGGTGGTTGGCGCGGCGTCGGTCGCATGGCATGGTGCGATCCACGGAGGTGAGCGATGATCGACCAACGAGTGGCGGGGGTGTGCCTTGGTGTGGTGTTCGCGGCGGTGGCGGCGGCCCAGCCGCGGGTGCTGTTTGTCCGAGGCGCCGAGCGCAGCGGCGGCTTTTTCGAGGCCGGCAACGACGCGGGTCTCACCGAGCAGCTCGCCGATATCAACAACACGGCGACCGGCGGCGGCAACCACGGCTGGTTTGAGTTCGCCGAGGCGCTCCGCGCCGATGGCTTCGTCGTTGAGCAGATCATCGAGCCGCTCGAGGTTGGGGCGCCCTCCACGGGCCAGACCGACGGCGCCCCGATCGCGTTCGAGTCGATCGATCTGAGCGTCTACGACGCGCTCGTCTTCGGCTCCAACAACGCGGTCTACCCGAGCGCCAGCGTCGACGCGGTGGAGGCGTACGTGCGTACCGGCGGCGCCGCGATGTTCATCAGTGATGCCAATTTCGGCTCCGACTGGCCCGACGCCTCGACCTCGGACCAGTTCTTTCTCGATCGCTTCGGCTGGGTCATGCAGCAGGATCGCGGCACCTATCGCCTCGGCCGCGCCGACGGCGACTTCCTCGAGCCCGACGCCGCCATCCTCGCTAACGTCGACGACATCGACGGCGAGGGCGTCTCGCCCATCGTTGTGCCGACGACGGATCTGCCCGGCGTCGAGAGCCTGCTCGTCGTGCGCGCAAACCCGGGCAGCCAGACGCGCAACAACGACTCGACCAGCGGGCAGGGCAGCAGCCGGCCCGTCGGGCCGCAGGACGCCGCGCTCGCCGTCGCGTTCGTCGAGTGCGGCCGCATCGCCGGGCACTACGACCGCAACACGTTCTTCAATCTCAACGGCGCCGGCACCAGTATCAACCGCTTCGACAACATGGCCTACGCGGTGCAGCTCGTCCGCTGGCTGGCGATCGACCCGGCGGACATCACGTCGGAGGGCGTGTGCGACGCGACGGGTGCCGCCAGCGCCGTCGATGGCGCCGTCACGCTGAGCGATTTCGGTTGTTACCTGAGCGAGTGGTCGAATAACACCGTCGCCGCGGACATCACCACCGACGGCGCCTGCCAGCCCGGCTTCGGCGGCGACGGCGTGACGCTGAGCGATTTCTCGTGCTACCTGTCGCGGTGGGCGCAGAGCTGCCCGTGACGCGCATCGAGATCAGTTCGTTTCGCCGCCCGCGAAGCGCATCAACGCTGGGTGGCGCTCGGCCTTCTTGTCGCGCAGCTTATGAATGACCAGCTCGGGCACCATCGGCGCCAGCTTGCTCAGGTCGTCGCCCAGCAGCGTTGTCGTCGCGTGCTCCATGCGTACGGGGCGACGCTCGTCCCATAGGTCGTTGGCGGCAAGAGCGTCGGTGGAGATGACACAGAGTCCCATTGCAAACAGGCTACTGCAGCGTTGTCTTGTGTGAGTCGCTCAACGTGCGGCGCCTATTGAGACACTAACCTGTCATGATCAATCCGCGTTTATCCGCTTGACAATGGAGAGCAGATTCCCGCCGACGTCGTCCTCGTCATCGGGAAACACGTGCTCACCAACAAGCTGTCCTAGCTTGCGTCGAAGCTCAACAACCAGTCTCTTGCCGTATTTCTCCAATTCACACGCATGATTGATCAACGCGCCGCAGGCCGGGACAAACAACTGCGATTCTCCAATGTCATCAGCTTCATGCACGACGATGTCCACAAGCGTGGGAACAACGACATCCAATCGCGCCACAGATTCTCCAAGGCCGTCCACCGCATACTCAGCGCATACCTCGCATGTCGATGCCGCTCGCTTAATCAGCAACTCGGCAACCTTATCGTTCCTGGGCGCAATGCTCGCGAGGGCGCCCAGCTTTGCGTGTTCCTCGTCGCCTCGGCAAGCGCCTTCGGTGAGTTGTTCTATCCAGTCATTGACAACGGATGGCACGACTTCCGAGACGCTCGGACCGATGTGCCATAGGGCGCCTATAGCGTTGGCTCGAACGTATGGTGACGGAGCGTGCAACCGCATCGCGATCTCACGGATGAGGTCCGGATCCTGACCTGCAACAGACGCCAACGCCTCGCAGAGCCCCTGCTCGTACTCCCCGGATCTCACATCAAGTATCCGCAGTAACTCGGGCGCCAAAGCTCTTCCGTTCGCACCAATTTCCTGGCAGATCACAGCGATCGTCCTGAATCCGCTTGATGTGGCGCCGAGCGCCTGTATGGCTTCGGGCGTTTCCAGCGCCAACTCGCCGATGCACCGAAGAAACATGTGTGCGGCAAGGTGCCAGACAATCGCCTTTGAAGCCGATAGATTTTCTAGCGAGTTGCCTGCAGCGCCCCGTTCGGGATCGCTGGCATCTGCCACGCCCACGAGCCGCATGATGATCTCAGACGAATCTCTTTGTGACTCTTTGGCTAGGAAGTGAATCGCGTCACGCACTTGGCGGGTATTGCTCGGAACATCCAAGTCTTTGAAGTAGTATCCGCCTGCAAAGGGCCGCTGCTTTTGGTCGCCGATAAGCCGGCGAATGCGCTCCGCGATCTCCTCTTTCGACAGCGCGCTCACCCCTCTCCATCCCCCGCGAAGCGCATGAGCGCCGGATGCCGCTCCGCCTTCTTGTCGCGCAGCTTGCCGATGACAAGCTCGGGCACCATCGGCGCCAGCTTGCTCAGGTCGTCGCCCATCGCCGTGATCTGCTTGATGAGCGAGCTGGACGTGTAGGCGAAGCTCTGGCCCGCGACGACGAAGGCGGTTTCGAGGCCCGCGACCTCGCGGTTGGTGATCGCTTGTTGGACCTCGTATTGCAGGTCGGAGAGGTTGCGCACGCCGCGGAGGATGGCCATCGCGCCGACATCGCGGGCGAAATCGACCGTGAGTCCGCCGAAGGGCTCGACGCGCACGCCCCCGGCGTCGGGCTCGTCGCGCTCGAGCGCGCCCACGAGCGTGCGCGTCATCGCGACGCGTTCATCGCTGGAGAACAGCGGGTCCTTGCCCGGGTTCACGCCCACGCCCACCACGACCTCGTCGAACAGGCGCCGCCCGCGCGCGATCACGTCGAGGTGTCCGAAGGTGATCGGATCAAACGAGCCGGGATAGACGGCGCGGTGGAATCGAACAGGTGTGTCGGGCACGCCTGGAGTGTACGAAGGCTCGATTCTCGGACGCCCGCTGGCGTGGCGCCCGGGCCGGCGGGTGAAGCGGGGCGGTTGATTCGGGCTGTGGGGCGCGTGGACGTTGGGCTCGGGCGTTCACCGGAGCGCAACGCTGGCGTTCGGCGCCTCGGCATCACACGATTGCTCGAACGACGTTGGGGTGTGGGTCCGCGGGGGCCGACGCCGGCGACGACGTCCTGAGCCCCTGCACGTGCCCCGGCCGGCCGCCTCACCGCGCCGGGGTCACTCGTTGGCACGAGCCCACGCGCGAGCGTGGGCTCGTGTCACTTGGGCCCGAGGCCGTTTGCCCGATCGACCGGCTCGATCGACTGGCTCGATCAACGCCGCATGCTGCAATGCGGATCGTCAGATCGACGGCGCCGCCGGGAAGTCGACCTCGGTCTCGTTCACGTGGTTGAAGAAGTTGGTGAATGTCGCGAAGGCGTACACCGCGACGGCCTCGGCGACCGCGCCGTCCGAGAAGCCCGCGCTCTTGAACTTCTCGACGTCCTCGTCGCTGACGAACCCACGTTTCTCGTGGAGCGCGGTCGCGAGCCGCGTGACGGCCTCGAGCTTGGCGTCGCCCTCGATCACGCCGCGACGCGCGGCGACGGTCTGC
>JBCAXI010000002.1:0-26339 GCA_038534175.1 Planctomycetota bacterium
CGCGGCGAGATCGGCGCCGCACTCCGGACAGGCGCCCTCGTTGGGTTCGCCGCCGCTGAGGTCGTAGCCGCAGCGTGCGCAGATCGGGTGGTCGAACTCGCGCAACTTGCGTCGTCGGGCGCGAATCGCGGTGGGCGCCGTCCAATGGAACCAGATCGCGAACGCGCACAGCGACATCGGCGGCACGAATCCCACAATGAGCCGCAGCGGCCCCGGCAGTCCTAGGGAGCCCATCACCGGGTCCTCAAGGTACACCGTCCACAACATGAAACCCGCGAACGCGGCGCCGCCCACGAGCCACTGCGATCGACGCGACGGCTTGATACCGCGAACGACCCGATACTCGGCGTCGGTCAGCGGCCGTCCGTCGTACCGGCGCGTGCCGTCCCACAGAAAGCGAGGGACCCACACCGGGCGTGACTTGGCGATGGGTTCAGGCATCTCGCGACGTGCTACCGCCGCGGCTCGGAACGGGTGGCATCGCGGCCAGATTGCCTTCGCCACTCTATCCGGGGCGTCCGACGCTCCGCTCGATCAGTCATGCCGAAGCGCCACGATCGGGTCTTGCTGCGAGGCCTTCAGCGCCGGGTAGATGCCAAAGACCAGGCCCGTCATTGTCGCGACCGCGAACGCCACGCCCACCGACCACGCGGTCGGGTGCGTCGGCATCGAGATGTCTGGTGGAAAGAACTGCCCGATGTACGGCAGGTCTGGGAGCATCGGCGCCCCCCAGCCGATCAGCAGGCTTCCGCCGAGCCCGAGCCCCACGCCGATGATCCCGCCGAGGGCCGAGAGCGCGCCCGTCTCGACCAGGAACTGCCACACGATGTGCTCGCGCGTCGCGCCGATCGCGCGTCGGATTCCGATCTCGCGTGTGCGCTCGGTGACCGTCGCCAGCATGATGTTCATGATGCCGATGCCGCCGACGAGCAGCGAGATGCTCGCGATGGCGCCAAGCACGAGGTTCCACGTGAGCGCACTCTTGCGCGCCTGCTCGAGCAACTCGTACGGCACGATCAACCCGATATCCGGCAGCCCGGGGTGACGCGCATCGAAGATCCGTCGCAGCTTCGCCGCGTCGTCGCGCACCATGTCTCTCGTCGGGCTCGCAACAAATAGCTCCGAGATCTCGACATTGCTGCCCTGGAACGACCCCGACTCGCGCCGGAAAAACTGATCGCCGAAGACGGCCTTCGCCGTGGTGATCGGGATGTGCACATCCTTGTTGAGGTCGCGCCCCACGAGGGCCGCGCCCGCGCCGCCGCTTAGCCCGACGGGCGACAGCACGCCCACGACCTCGAGCGCCGTCTGGTCCACGCGGATCGTCTCGCCGATCGGATTGTCGAAGGGGAACAGCTCCTTGGCGACCTCCTGCCCGATGACGCAGACCTTCGCGTTGTTGTCCATGTCCGCGTCGCTGAGGTACCGCCCACGCGCGACGCGAAGGTTCGCAGCCTGCTTGAGCTGTGGAATCGTGCCGTAGGTCTGGCTGCTCTGGCGCTTGTCCTCCCGAAGGATCTGCGAGCCGACCTCCTTGAGCGGGATGATGTGCTCGGCGTACGGGAAGTTCGCCTCAACGACGGTGTAGTCCTCGCGCGTGATGCCGTAGGTCAGGATGAACCCGCGCTGCTGCCCGCCCTGCTGGCTTCCGCTCTCGGCTGGCCTCTGGCTGCGCACAATGATGTTGCGCGCGCCGAGCCGCTCGATCTGGAGCAGCGCCTCGCGCTTCGAGCCCTCGCCGAGGCTCACCATCGTGATCACCGCCGCCACGCCGAGAATGATGCCCAACGCCGTCAGCACCGACCGCGTCTTGTGCAGCCACAGATTGTTCAGTCCGAGCCGGACGATCTCGATCAGGAATCCCAAGGTGTACGCTCCTTCGCACGATCGTACCGGTCTGGAAAGGACGGGTTGATGGCCGCGGCGTCACACATCCAAGTCGGCGAAGAACGCGAGGGCGACCACGGCTGGTCCTACGCCGTCGTCGTCACCACGCCCGACGGGACCGTCTCGACCCACGAGGTCGCCTTGAGCTGGGTCGACCACGACCACTGGTCAGCCGGCACCAGCTCGCCCTCACGCGTGGTCGAGTCCGTCCTCCACGCCGTGCTCACGCTCGCACGCCCACCCGAGCTGCCCGCCAAGTTCGATCTTGCCACCGCCCGCCGATGGGCCCCCGACCTCGACGAACGCCTCATGCTGTAGCGGGCGTCGAGGTCTTCCATGCATCGAGTCCAATCCCGAGCCGCCGCTCGAGCCGGTCGATCGAGGGGCGATACCGCTCCGCCAGCCGATCCCGCGTCTCGGCGGGCATCGTGTCCTCGGACTGCGCATTCAGACGCACGACCGGCTTCAGATGCAGCGGTGCCGGATCGATCTGGAGAAAGTGGCAGCACGACTGGATGACGTCGCGCGGACGAGCGCGCAGATCCTCGAGCAGCCCAACCCAGATCCGATCACGCCCGAAGCGATCGACATACCGCTCGAGCTGCTCGGCGTACAGCCCCTTCGAGAAGTAGCTCTGGTGCCGAATGTGGTACGCCCCCGAGGCCAGCCGCTGCGGCTCGGCCGCGAGGGCGTCCTCGAACGACAGCGTCTCCTCCGGATAGCCCCGCTCGCGATAGCCCGGACGCGACCAGTTCTTCACCGCGTGCCAGTAGTGCGACCACGCCCGATCACAGGGATCACGCAGCATCACGAGCAGCCTCAGATCCGTCCCAAGATGATCGGCGATCAGCGTCGGGCACGACGGCCCCAACAGATACGACGGCGTCCACTCCCCCGTCACCCGGCCAGGCGTGAACTCAGCGCGATACGTCGCGAGCGTCGCCTCGTTCACGGGCGTCTCGTCGAAGTAGTGCAACTCCTTGAGCCCGCACTTGGGAAACGCGACCTCGGGATGCTCGGCAAGCAGCTTCGAGAGCGTCGTCGTGCCGCACTTGGCGGCCCCGAGGCCGAGAAACGTCGGATTGCAGCCAGCGTCATTCACAAGCAGATGCTACGCATTGGGCGCCGTGGTCTGGAGCACGAAGGGCGGAAGGCCACAAGGGTGGGATTGGGCGCACCATCGCGGCCTTCGCTTCGCTCAGACCACGGCACCCATTCAATCACGCTCGGCGGTCAGCCGTTCCAGTTCTGTCTTGATCGCCGCGTGCAGTTCTGCGTCCGGCCCCGTGGCGTCGGCCTTGTGGGCGCCGGCGAAGTCGTACGCCTCGAACGGGCCCTGGAGCCGAAGCTCGGCGTCCTCGCTCGCGTACCGCGGCACCGCGTGCCCGTGCAGCCACGGCACCTGGTTGCACAGGATCAGGTAGTTGATCCGCTCGGCGCCGGTCGCCGTCAGCACGGCGTCGCCCAGAAGCACGAGATCCGCCATGAACCGCTCGCGCGCGCCCGCGTCCAGATCGTTCGGACTCGGCACGACCGGATCGGGCAGCAGCATGCAGCACCCACGCACGGCGTCCGGCTGCTGGTTCGCGAGGATCGCGTAGCCGGAGGGGAGTTGGGCGAGGAACTGCGGATCGTAGCCGCGGCGGATGCGGTCGACGCGGCTTTGGATGGGGTTGAGTGTCGTCATATGCAAGTGCCGAGTTGATCAAGGGTTGTGGCGTTGACACGGATGCGTGGCTTCGATCCGTGACGTACTCAGCATGAACAAAGTCGCTTCAAACCCCAGTTTAGGTCATGGTTCATGCAATCCGTCATTGGTAGCGTGCCATTGGGCATGGGGAACGGAGCGGCATCATGACGGACTCGCGACGCAAGCGTTGGATCGTTGGTGGACTTGGTGCCTTTGCCGTGGTGGGGGCGTGGATCGCATGGGCGCAGGTGCCGATTTCTGGCGAGATCTTTCCGCCGGATGGGACGGTGCAGAACACGACGCCGTCACTGGCGGAGCTTGAAGATCAACTGGATCGCATTGAGGCGAACGGTGGTGGAATCGTTCCCGTGGATGGCTGGGAAACTGCGTTCTTTGGTCCTGCCGGTGGATCAAGCCAACTCACTGCCATTCCAATTGCACCGGGACGCGTCTTCGTTCACCGCATCGTGGCACATCAAGGCGGAGTTGTGGCGTTTGACGGCGCGGGCGGGCAGATCGCGCTCAGCGGGACCGGTATTGGACTGCCGACATCCGGCACCCCGATTGCTCGGGTGTACGGATTCACTGGTTCGTCCGGAAGTGCCGGGCAGACTGCGGACTTGGAAGTGAACGTGGTTGCAGAGAACGGTCTGCAACTCGCATACATCAACTTTGGCAGCGGCGGTGCTTTCCAAGTGTTCTACAAATCACTGGACTGACTACTCATTGGTTACGGATTCAAGATGTGCGTTAGGTACAGCCCGGTATGGCTTACTTTTGTCTTCGCCACCGCCTCCGGCGTCCCGCTCGCCACGATCTGGCCGCCCTGGTCGCCGCCCTCGGGGCCGAGGTCGATCAGCCAGTCGGCGCACTTGATGACGTCTAAGTTGTGCTCGATGACGACGAGCGTGTTGCCGGCGTCGGCGAGGCGGTCGAGGACGCCCACGAGCTTGCGCACGTCCTCGAAGTGCAGGCCGGTCGTGGGCTCGTCGAGGATGTAGAGCGTGCGCCCCTCGCTGGCCGAGCCGCCGGGGCTGTTGCGTGTGGCGCCGCCCTTGCCGAGTTCGGTGGCGAGCTTGACGCGCTGGGCCTCGCCGCCGGAGAGCGTGGTGGAGGGCTGGCCGAGCGTGAGGTAGTCGAGGCCGACGTCGCGGAGGCACTCGACGAAGCGGAGGATCTTGGGGTGGTTCTCGAAGAACGCGCAGGCGTTCTCGATGGTCATGCCGAGCACGTCGGAGATGTTCTTGCTGCGGTAGGTGACCTCGAGCGTCTCGCGGTTGTAGCGTCGCCCGTTGCAGACCTCGCACTCGACGTAGACGTCGGGGAGGAAGTGCATCTCGATGCGTTTGACGCCCTGGCCCTGGCACGCCTCGCAGCGTCCGCCGCCGGATTGGGCGGCGACGTTGAAGCTGAACCGTCCGGGCTTGTATCCGCGGACCTTGGATTCTTTGGTCTGCGTGAACACCTTGCGGATCTCGTCGAAGATGCCGGTGTAGGTCGCGGGGTTGGAGCGTGGTGTTCGGCCGATAGGCGACTGGTCGACCTCGATGACGCGGTCGACGTGGTGCAGGCCGTTGATGCGGGTGTGCGCGCCGGGCTTGTGTCTGCCGCCATAGAGCTTCTGGGCCGCGGCCTCCAACAGGATGTCGTTGACGAGCGTGGACTTGCCCGAGCCGCTGACGCCGGTGACGCAGACCATGCCGCCGAGGGGGAAGGCGGCGTCGATGGACTTGAGGTTGTTGGCCTTGGCGCCCTTGATGGTGATGGCCTTCTTCTCGCTCACCTTTCGGCGCTCTTTGGGGATCTCGACCTCGCGCTCGCCGCTGAGGTAGAGACCGGTGATGGACTCCGGCTCGGCGATGATGTCGGGGATGTCGCCCTGTGCGACGACGCGTCCGCCGTGGACGCCCGGGCCGGGGCCCATGTCCACGACGTGGTCGGCCGCACGGATCATGTCCTCGTCGTGCTCGACGACGAGGACCGTGTTGCCGATGTCGGCGAGGTGCCGCAGGGTCCGGATGAGGCGCGCGTTGTCGCGCTGGTGGAGGCCGATGGTGGGCTCGTCGAGGACGTAGCACGCGCCGACGAGGCCGCTGCCGACCTGCGTGGCGAGGCGGATGCGCTGCGCCTCGCCGCCGGAGAGTGTGGCGGTGCGTCGGTCGAGGCTGAGGTACTCCAGTCCGACCGAAGCGAGAAATCGCAGGCGGTTGCCCACCTCGCGCACGATCGGCTCGGCGATGCGCTCTTGTTCGGTCGTGAGCTCTAGACCCTCGACGAAGGCCTGCGCATCGGTAATCGTGAGGCGAGCCAGCTCGCTGATGGAGAGCATCGTGCCGTCGTGCTTTGGTCTTCCAATCACGGCGCCGCTGGCGACGCGCTTGAAATCGGCCCTGTGTCTGCTCTTGACCTGCACGTGCAGCGCCTCGATGCGCAGTCGTTCGCCGAGGCAGTCGGGGCACTGCTTCTCGGATTGGAACTGGTGCAGGTGCTCCTTGGCCCAGGTGGACTCGGTCTTGTGGAACCACGCGTGGAGCATGGGGATGACGCCGTCCCACTTGAGGCCCCACTCGGCGGACTCTTCCTCGGTCACGCCATAGAGCAGGTGCCGGCGCGTGTCGTCGTCGAGCGCTGCGAAAGAGGCGCTGGGGTCCAGCTCCCAGGCGCGCATGAACCAGCGCAGTCGCTTGGGGAAGACCATGCCGCCGGGGCCGTTTTTCTTCCAGGGGGCGACGCCGCCGCGCTGCAGCGCGCGCTCGTGATCGGGGATGACCAGTTCCTCGTCGAACTCGAGAATATTGCCCAGGCCCTGGCAGCGGGGGCACGCGCCGTGCGGGCTGTTGAAGCTAAAGAGCCGCGGGCTGATCTCGTCGAGCGCGTACTCTGGGTGCTCGGGATCGGCGAACTTCTCGCTGAACGCGTGGTCGGTCCACTGCTCGCGGTCGCTCGGGTCGTTGATCGCGAGGATGACCGAGCCCTCGCCAAGCCGCAGCGACGCCTCGATCGATTCGGCCATGCGCTGGCGCGCGTCGGGACGGATGACCACGCGGTCCACCACGGCCTCGATCGTGTGCTTGTGGTACCGCCCGAGATCGAGAGGGTTCTCGCCGCCTTCTTTAAGGACGTCGCGGATCTCGACGATGGCGCCGTTGACCCGGGCGCGCCCCCAACCGTCGCCGTGCAGCTTCTCGAGGACATCCTTGTGAAAGCCCTTCTTGTCGCGCACGACGGGGGCGAGCACCATGGCGCGCACGCCGTCGTCGCCCTGTCCCATGTCGCCGGCGATCCGCATCGCCGCATCCACGATCTGGCTGGCCGAGGTCGCGGTGATGAGCGCGCCCGAGCGGGCGGTGACCGTGCCGTCTTTCTTGGTCTTGGTGGGCGCCCAGGAGTGGGCCGTGCCGCAGCGCGCGTAGAGCAGGCGGAGGTAATCGTAGATCTCGGTGGTCGTCGCGACGGTGGAGCGAGGGTTGTGCGCTGCCGATCGCTGCTCGATCGCGATGGTGGGGGGGATGCCCTCGATCTCCTCGACGTCGGGCTTCTTGAGCTGGTCGAGGAACTGTCGCGCGTAGGCCGACAGCGACTCCATGTACTTGCGCTGTCCCTCGGCGAAGAGCGTGTCGAACGCGAGCGAGCTCTTGCCCGAGCCGGAGAGCCCGGTCATGACGATGAGCTGGTCACGCGGCAGGTCGAGATCGACCGACTTGAGGTTGTGCTCCTTGGCGCCGCGAACTCGGATGAGACGCTCGTCGGTCGAGCGAGACGCGTGCTGCTTCGATTCGATCTCGGTCACGGGCGTCTCGGTCGTCATTGCGGTGCTAGCGGCGTCGTCCATCGCCATGGTCGTGATTCCCTCCGGGCTCGCAGCGTAGTCACGGCGCGGCGGGATCCCCGCCGGTCGCGGTCGATTCGCTGCCAGCAGGATTCGTCGGAGAGGCCGCTTGCGGTTGCGGCTGATTGGGCTGCGATTGACGCGCGCGGTGCTTGGCGGCGTTGAACATGCCGAGTGCCACGAGCCCGATCGCAACGCCCATCAGGTACACGCCGACGCGTCGCATCGTGGCGCCCTTGCTGGGCCGGCTGGGTGTGGTGTGGTTGTAGGCCATGCGAGACGGTAGCCGGTCTTTCGTGGCATGGCTCTCCAAGCCACTTCTGCCCACATGCTGCGCACGACTCGGAGAGCCATGCCACCTCAGAAGCCAGCGATCAGGAGCGGCGCTTGGCGGCCTTGCCGCTCTTCGTGCCCGCCGCCCCAGGCGGGCCTTGACGTTTCCGCCCCGACCGCCGCGCGCCGCCGGACATCTTCTCGAGCTCCTTGCGCGTGAGCATCGCCGGCTCGTCCTCCGGCGCCTCGGCGATCAGGTTCTTCACCGCCAGCGACTGGTCTCGCAGCATCGCCGCCTTCTCGAACTCGAGCGCCTCGGCCGCTTCGATCATCTCGCCCTCGAGCTCCTTGAGCAGGTCCGTCGCCAGCACCGCCGGCTCGTTGGACTCCACACGGGCGCGGGCCGTCTTGCGGGCCTTGAGCTCGGTCTCGATGCCACGGCGGACCTCTTTCTTGATCGTCTCGGGCGTGATGCCGTGCGTCTCGTTGTACGCGAGCTGCTTGGCGCGTCGGCGTTCGGTTTCCTCGATCGCGGCCCGCATCGAGGGCGTCATCGTGTCCGCGTAGAGCACGACCTTGCTGTCGGCGTTGCGCGCGGCTCGACCCATCTGCTGGATCAGGCTCGTTGCCGAGCGGAGGTAGCCTTCTTTGTCCGCGTCCAGGATGCACACCAGCGAGACCTCGGGCAGGTCCAGCCCCTCGCGCAGCAGGTTCACGCCAACCAGCACGTCGAACACGCCCAGGCGTAGGTCCGTCAGGATCGTCACGCGATCGAGCGTCTCGACCTCGCTGTGCAGGTAGCGCACCTTGAGGCCCTGTTGGTCGAGGTAGTTCGTGAGATCCTCACAAAGGCGTTTCGTGAGCGCGGTGACCAGCACGCGGTCGCCCCGCTCCACACGCTCGCGGCAGCTTTCAAGCAGGTCCGCGATCTGCCCCTGCGCCGGTCGCACGTCGACCTCGGGATCGACGAGCCCCGTCGGGCGGATGACCTGCTCGACCACCTCACCTGAGCACTTCTCGAGCTCGTACGGCCCGGGCGTGGCGCTCACGTACACCATCCGCGGCACGATCGACTCGAACTCCTCGAATCGCAGCGGACGGTTGTCGAGCGCGCTGGGCAGTCGGAAGCCGTGCTCGACGAGCACGTCCTTGCGGGCCTTGTCGCCGTTGAACATCGCGCGGATCTGCGGCATCGTCACGTGGCTCTCGTCGATGATCATGAGCCAGTCGCCGAGATTCCGTCGCGTCGGATGGTCGATCATGCCCGCGTTGCTCACGCCCTCGTCGGCCGGCGGCGCGTAGTCGAAATAGTCGAGCAGCGTGAACGGCCGCTCGCCGGGCTGACGCCCGTCCATGTAACGCGAGTAGTTCTCGATGCCGCTGCAATAGCCGACCTCCTCGATCATCTCGAGGTCGTACTTGGTGCGCCCGAGCAGACGCTGGGCCTCGAGCAGCCGTCCCTCGCTGCGGAGCTTGAGGACCTGCGCGTCGAGCTCGGACTTGATGCCGCTGAGCGCGTGCTCGAGCTGCTCCTCGGGCATGACGTAGTGCACCGCGGGAAAGAGAAAGAACTGACGCTCCTCGGCCAGCAGCTCGCCCGTGGTCGGGTTGATCAGCTCGATCTTGTCGATCTCATCGCCGAACAGTTCGATGCGGATCGCGAAGCGCTCGTACGCGGGCCAGACCTCGATCGCGTCGCCGCGCGCGCGGTAGACGCCGCGTTTGAAGTCGATGTCGTTGCGGGCGTACTGCATGTCGTTCAGCGCGTGGAAGAAGTCGCGCCGCGCGATGCCCGAGCCCTTGGTGATCGTCAGCACCTTCTTGCTGTACGCCTCGGGCGAGCCGAGGCCGAATATGCAAGAGACGCTGGCAACCACGACGCAGTCGCGCCGCGTGAGCAGGTTGGATGTCGCCGCGAGCCGCAAAAGGTCCAGATCCTCGTTGCGGCTGGAATCCTTCTCGATGTAGATGTCCCGCTGCGGGATGTACGCCTCGGGCTGGTAGTAGTCGTAGTAGCTGACAAAGTAGTTGACGCTGTTCTCTTGGAAGAACTCGCGCAGCTCCTCAAACAGCTGCGCGGCCAGCGTTTTGTTGTGGCTCAGAATCAGCGTGGGTTTTTGGACGCGCTGGATGACATTGGCCATCGTGAACGTCTTGCCCGTGCCCGTGGCGCCGAGCAGGCAGCTGTGGCGATCCCCCCTGTTCACCGCGGCCGTGAGAGCGTCGATCGCGCTGGGCTGATCGCCGGTGGGCTTGAAGGGGGAGGTGACGTGAAACTGGCCGTCGCCGGTGGGCATGTGCGATGGTAGAGGTCAGCCGGCCGCATGCACGACGCCGGCGCCCACACCCGCGATCGCGTACGGCCGTACTTCCCACGCCATCAGCCCCTCACGCAGTGCCGGGTCCTCGCGCATCAACGCCTCCGCCGCCTCGCGGCTCTCGGCGGTGAAGATTACGAGTCCCATCGGCTCACGCTCCGACTCGTCCTGTGTGCGCCCGAAGAGCAGCACGCGCCCCTCTTTCGCGAGGCCTTCCAACCACTCGGCGTGACGCTGGACCTGGGCCATCTCGTCGGGCGTCGCGTCGCCGGGAAAGGTCGGGCGTCCGGGTCGCAGCACGGCCAGCCACTGTGTTTGGTGCATAGTTGGTCCTCCGTCGATGAAATCCATTGTTGGGCTTGATTCGAGGCGTCATACATGTGACTATATAGTCACCTATTGGGTCGCACCCTTCAAGGAGCCACGCGATGACCACCGAGAGCCCCTCCCAACCGCAGCAGACCGACTGGGCCAACGCGCCGGGATTCGAGCCCGCGGTCGACGTGAAACTGGAAGTCGAGATGGCCGCGGCGCGGGAGCGTGTCTTTCGTGCGATCACGCAAGAGCTCTCGGCGTGGTTCGGCCCCGGCGGCGGATCGAACGGCTTCCGCATGACGCTCGAGCCCTTCGCGGGCGGGCGGATGTGGCGCGATCTCGGCGAGGCCGGCGGACACCTGTGGGGGTTGGTCCAGGTCATCAAACCGCCGCACCTACTGGAAATCTGCGGCCCGATGTTTGTGTCGGCGCCGTCGCTGTCGCACCTGTCGTTCCGGCTGCACGAAACCGACGGTGGCGGCACACGGTTGGAGTTCAGGCATCTCGCGATGGGCTGCGTGCCCGCGGCGATGCGCGACGGGATCAGCGAGGGGTGGCAGAGCACGCTCACCAAGGAGTTGAAGCACCATGTCGAACGCAACCACTGAGAGCACGCTGCGTGACGAGTTGATCGCACAGGGCCTCGCGACGATGGACCTGGCACGCGACGTCACGCTCAAATATCTCGACGGCATCACCGACGAGAACCTGACGGTCCGCCCATGCCAGGGTGGGCAGCACGCGCTGCACATCATGGGACACCTCGCGTTCGCCGAGACCATGCTGCTGAGCATGATCGCGCCGGACCAGGCCCAGCTCGCCGACGGCTTCGCCGAGGCGTTCGGCATGGGCGCCGTCACGAAGGACGACGCGTCGGACTATCCACCGGTCGCGGCGATCCGGCAGGAATTCACCGCGATGCGCGAGAAGACGCGCGAGGCGTTCCAGACGTGCGACGAGGCCACGCTGCTCAAGCCGCTCGAGGGCGAGATGGCCCAGTTCGGGCGCAACGTGGCCCACCTCGCGCAGACGCTGTCGTGGCACGAGGCGATCCACGCCGGCCAGCTGACGCAGATCCGGCGCAAGCTCGGTCTGCCGATCTTGTTCTGACTCAGACGAAACGGGGGAAGAGCGATCGCCCACGGACGGGCGCGCCGAGGAATGCCATGCAAGGCACAGGCACACTCGAATCTCCGCCCGCTTCGGCAGACCCGCTGGAGCCGGTGTTCAAGGCCCTGGCCGACCCGACGCGCCGGGAGATCCTCGATCTGCTGCGATCGGCGCGTCGGACAACGGGCGAGCTGAGCCGGGCGTTTCCGGAGCTCACACGCTTCGCCGTGATGAAGCACCTGCGTGTGCTCGAGTCGGCGGGCCTTGTGACGACGGCCAAGGACGGGCGTCAGAAGTGGAACACGATCAACGCCGTGCCGCTGAGGAGGCTGTACGAGCGATGGGTGAGCCGATACGCCGACCTTTGGGCGACGGGCCTCACCCGGCTGCAAGACCTGGTCGAACACGCGACCGAGGAAGGAACAGAAATGACCACCGCCCAGACAACCCCGACGCGCATCGCGCACATCCATCAAGAGATTCGAGTCACGGCCTCCGTTGACAGGGTGTTCAACACCTTCACCGAGCGCGTCGGTGAGTGGTTCCAGTCGTGCGGGCGCCCGGGCGAGAACGTCATGCGGCTCCAGCCCCGCGTGGGCGGCCTGCTGTTCGAGGATTACGGCCACGGATCCGGCGTCACCCTCGCCACCATCACGCACTTCGAGCCCAACAAGCGCATCGGCATGACCGGCGGCTTCAGCTGCATCGAGGCGTGCGTGTCCAATGTCTTCTTCGACTTCAGCGAGGAGAGCGGCGCCACCACGATCAAGATGCGCCACCACATGGCCGGCGAGATCAACGACCAGTACGTCGCCGAGTTCGACGCGGGCTGGACCGATCTGTTCGAGGCGTTCAAGAAGTTGGTCGAGGGCTAGGTCTTGCTGGCGAGCAGCGCGCGGGTCTGGCGTTGCATGAGGCGCCAGGCCGACGGCCCCGCGGCGAGCAGCGAGAGGGTGATCACGAATCCCCAGCCGATCGCGATCGCGTCGATCGGCGGGCGGATCGTGTACTCGATGCCGAAGAGCGCCTGGTAGAGCCGCTGGCCCGCGAGCACGCCCTGCAGTCCCATCGCCGTGCCGAGCGTGCAGGCGGCGAGCGCGATGATGAGCGTCTCGCCCAGTACCAGCCGCGCGAGCAAACCGCGTTGGGCGCCCAGCGCGCGGAGCACGCCGAACTCGAATCGGCGCACCTCGATCCCCGCGGCGATCAGATTCGCGACGCCGAAGCTCGCGATCACCATCGCGACGACCGCGACCGTCGTGATCGCGAGCAGCCACGTGCGCATGAAGCCGAGGATCTCGTCGCGGATCAGACGCCCGCTGCCCGCGTCCATGATCCCGTAGTCGAAGAGCTCGCGACGGATGATCGCGACGGCCTCCGCGTCGTCCGCGTCGTCGGCCAGATCGATCTGGATCAGGTGGATCTGATCGCTTCCGAGCCGGTTCTTGAGATCGTCGCGCGAGCCGAACACCGCGTGCATCGCCTGCTGGTTGAACTCCTCGCCGATGTTGAAGAACTTGCTGACGAGCTCGATGCCCGGGCTGGTGACCACGCCGACGATCTCGAAGTCGAACACCCGCTCGTTCTTGCGGGCCGAGAGCGTGTCGCCCACGCCCAGTCCCTGTGCAACCTGGAACTCTCTGGCGACGATGACCGCGCCGCCCGCCTCGAGCCGCTCAATCGCCCGATCGCGATCGCCCTCGACCCACTCGATCTGCGTGATGTCGAAGAACTCACGCGGCTCGAAGGCGATGAAGCTCGTGCGATACTGTTGCAGTTGGCGGATGCCGAACGCGTCGACCTCGATCGGCTCGATCGTGATCGCGCACGTGCGATCCACGAAGTCCATCGCGTCGAGCGTCGCCTGGGCGTCCTCGGTGAGGAACAGCGAGCTCACGAACGCGTCGGGAAACTGGATCTTGCCGAGGTAGTCGCGCATGAGCGCGCCGCCCTCCGTCCAGAGCGCGACCATGATCGCAAGGCCGGTCATGAGCGCGCCCGCCGTGAATCCGTGGCGGTAGGGGGTCGACCGAACCTGCCGGGGGAGCATGCGCGATGGCAACGCGAGCACACGCCCGATCAGCGGCGAGAACACGAGCGTCACGAGCATCACCGCGGCCACGCCGAGCAAGAAGTACCCGATGAACAGGCTCGGCATCCCCACGAACACGTAGAGCCAGAACACCGTCGTGCCAGACTCGGGCAGCATGACCACGCTGAGTTGGATCGCGAGCCCGAGCAGCCCGAACCCTGTAAGCAAGGCCATGCGGCTCGCGCGCGCCGGACGGGCGCGCACGCTGAGTCCCTCCAAAGGCGAGGTCTTCGAGACGATCCACGCTGGCCATGCGGCGCCCAGAACGCCCGCGAGCACCGCCCCGCCCGCCGAGAGCGTCAGACCCCACCACGGGATCACCAGCCCGCTGGGCGTTTGGTCTGGAAAGGACGAGATCAACGCCCACGCCACACCGATGCCCAGCGGCACGCCGATCATCGCCCCCAGCCCACCGAGCAGCAGCCCGACGAATACCTGCGCCTGCGCCAGCTGCGGCCTCGAGGCGCCGACGCATCGCAGCACCGCCAGCTCGCGTTGACGCTGCGCCACATCCGTTGTGAGCCCCGTCATGATGATGAACGACGCGGAAAGAAATGCCAGCGTGGACACCAGCGCGAAGCCGAGCTGGCTCGATCGGAGGTTGCGATCTAGCCCGCTCGTCACGCGCTCGGTGGTCTTCACCAGCACGCCGGACTCCACCCCCCCGAGCGAGGCGCGGATGGTCTCGGCCGCGGCGTTCGCGTCCTGCTCGTCGGGCAGCACGACATCGATCTGCGAGAGTCGGCCGGGCTGGTTGGCCAGCGCGGCCGCGCCCTCGAGCGTCATGTAGCCCTGAGGACGCCCGCCCAGCGGGGGCTGCCGTGCGAGCCCCACGACCAGGAGCTCGGGCCCGCTCCCCAGCAGACGGCGCACGCGAAGGCGATCGCCCACGCGCACCCGCTGGGCATCGTTGATCGCGCGTGCCGCGTCCTCGTTGTCCAGCGAGGGCGCGAGCGCGTCATTCTTCGGCGCCTTGCTGAACAACGCGTCCGTGTCGGTGTCGCTGAATCCAAAGCCGAATTTCTTCTCGGCCTCGCTCGCCCACCGCCAGCTCAATCGCTCCGCGGCGAGCGCATCGAGCACGATCTCGTTCGCCCCGGTTGGCTTGCGTCCCGCGAGCAGCTCGTACTGCTTGGCCTCCGCTTCCAGCCCCGTGACGAGCACGGTCGCCCGCAGCGCCTCGTCCTTGAGCGACCACGAGCCGTCGGCGCGTGGTTGGTAGATCGGCCGCGTGGCCTGCATCGAGACCGACGTCTGCAGCGCGCCATTCGCCCGCGTCACAAAGTCAAAGGCCCGCACCTGTTCGAGCAGCCCGCGATCGAGCGTCTGGCCCAGGCCCGTGGGCGTGACGGCGATCTGCGCCTCACCCACGGTCGCCTGCAATCGCAGGGCGATCGACTGATTCAGGGTGCCCATGCCCGCGGCGATGAGCGTGACCAACGCCGCGGAGAGCGCGACCGCGGCCAGCAGCAACCCCGCTCGGCTACGCCGCGCCCACAGACTGTTGGTAGCGAGTCGCCACGCCGGCCGCATCCAGCCCCTCCGTTTCGATGGTGTCGGTCACGCGTCCATCGCGCAGGATGAACGTCGACCGGCAGTGGGCCGCGGCGGCGGGCTCGTGCGTCACCATGAGCACCGTGATCGCGTGCTCGTTGGCGATCTCCGCCAGCAGGCCCCACAGGCGCTCCGAGCTGGCCGAGTCGAGATTGCCCGTGGGCTCGTCGGCGAGCACGACTCGCGGCTTGTACAGCAGCGCCCGAGCGATCGCGACGCGCTGCTGCTCACCGCCGGAGAGCGCGTCGGGGCGGTGTCGTGCCCGCGGACCGATGCCGAGCTGGTCGAGCAGCTCCGTCGATCGGCGTGACAGCTCGTCGGCGTCGTCTCCCGCGAGCATGCCGGGCAGCTCGATGTTCTCCTTGGCGGTCAGCGTCGCGATGAGATTGAACTGCTGAAATATGATGCCGATCTCGCGCCTTCGAAATCGCGTCGCCGCCTTGTCGTCGAGCGTGTGGATCGCCTTGTCGCCGATGTGCAGCTCGCCCTGGTCGGGGCGATCGAGCGCCGCCATCAGGTGCAGCAGCGTCGTCTTGCCGCTGCCCGACTGGCCCATGATCGCGTAGAAGCCGGGATCATCGACGATCAGATCGACGCCACGCAACGCCGGCACGGCATCGCCGCTCGACCGGTAGGCCTTGTGCACATTCATGCAGCGAAGCTCGCCCATGCCACTTCCCGTCGCTTGCCTGGACCCTCGGACCGCGTTCCAGTCCCGGTCTCGAGGGCCGGTCCGAGCGGTGCGGTTCGTCGTCGACGTCCTCTCGGAGTCAGCTGGCGAACTGATCGGTGTAGGTCGAGGCGTCGTGCAGGCTGTCGAGCCCAGTGGGATCGCCGGTCTTGATCTTCGCCAGCCAGCCCTGGCCATAGGGGTCGCGGTTGAGCAGGCCTGGGTCGTCGGCGAGGGCCGGGTTGATCTCGGCGATCTCGCCGGTGACAGCGGAGTACACGTCGCTCGTGGTCTTGACCGATTCGACCTCACCGATCGAGCCTCCGGCCTCGACCTCGGTCCCCGGCTCCTGGATCTCGACGTACGTGACGTCCGTGAGCTGGTCGACGGCGTGCTGGGTCAGGCCGATGACCACCAGGTCGCCCTCGACCTTGTGCCACTCGTGGGTCTCCGAGTACTTGCGATCGTCGGGTAGCGACATGGCCGATTCCTTTCTTCTGGAGCGCGGGCGGGGCTCATGGCCCGCCCGCAGGCCCGCTCGCTGGGGCGACGAGCCCCGACCCGCGGGCCCGCGATGGTAGCGGAATGAGCCGGGCATCTTTCCGGCGTTGGTTGCCCGGAGGCTTCTAGCCCCGGTACAGTCGAGCGAGGCATGCAGTTCACGCTGAACACATCTTGCGTCCGCGAGTTGCTGGCTCCGACCGATGGCGGCAAGCCGTTCATCGAGCTGGACGATCTGCCCAAGTACGCGCGGGAGTCGCTGGGCCTGCACGGGATCAACCTCACAACCGACCTGCTCAAGGGATCGGACCGCAAGCGGCTCGAGACGCTCCGCGAGCGGGCGGACAAGGCGGCCTGCGCCTGTCTGGCCCTCATCGAGCCCGAGGCGCAGCCCTTTGGGCACGAGGACGACGAGCGCGGCATCGGGGCGATCGAGCGCACGGGCCGCGTCCTGCGTGCCGCGGGCGTGCTGGGGTGCAACGCGATCGCGATCACGCTCGACACGCGTGATGACGAAGAGACGTTCGAGAACGTGGTCGACCAGATGAAAGAGGTCGCCGAGCTCGCAGAGCGGCTCGACATGAACGTGCTTCTCACGCCGGGCAACGGCTTGACCGCCGAGCCCGAGCGGGTGACCGAGCTGATCAAGCGCATCGGCGGGTTCCGCATCGGCACGATGCCCGACTTCCAGGTCGCGGTGGGCTCCGAGGACCCCGCACTGTACCTGCGTCGCCTCACGCCATACGCGGCGATGGTCACCGCGACCACCGTCGACTTCCGGCTGGTGGACCAGGAAGAGATGGCCACGGCGACCGCGGGTGGCGGCGAGCAGGCTGAGTCTTCCGAGGGATCCGCCGAGGAGGACGACGACGCGGCCATTGAAGCGGCGCTCGCCGGCGAGGACGGCGACGGGTTCGAACTGCCCACGGGGGGGCTGGAGAAGCTCATGGCGATGCTTGAGGAGCCCGCTGAGGTCTACGCCCACGAGCCCTACGCCCTCGATCCGCTCGTGCAGGCGGTCATCTCGGTGGGATATGACGGCATGCTCGCGGTGGATTATCGTGGGCAAGAAGAGATCACACTCGGTATCCTGCGTTCAGTAGATTGTCTCGAGGCGGCGCTCGACGCGGCGGGGGGCAAGTAGCCCGGCCGGATCGGGTCGTCCGGCGCCGATGGGCGATCGGGAGTCCTCATGCCGACCGTGTCCGAATCCCGCTCGTTGACGACGCACCCGGCCTTCGTCGTGCCCCCCGATACACCCATCATCGTGACCATCGACGGCCCCGCCGGCACCGGTAAGTCCACCGTCGCGCGGACCCTCGCCGCCCAGCTCGGGCTCGACTTCCTCGACACCGGGGCCATGTACCGCGCCGCCGCCGCGATCGTCATCGACCACCAGGTCGACCCCGATCGGTCCGACGCGATCGTCGAGAGAGTTGCCTCGGCCGATCTGCACTTCGACTGGTCGATGGATCCGCCCGGCATCATGGCCTGGCTCGTCCCGCTCAACGAACGCATCCGCGACGCGGACGTGACGCGACTGGTCTCGCCGTTGGCCTCGATCCCCGAGCTGCGCGAGCACATGGTCCGCAAGCAGCGGATCATCGGTCGCCAGCATCCTCGCCTGGTGACCGAGGGCCGCGACCAGGGCTCGGTGGTGTTCCCAGACGCCGAAGTGAAGTTCTTTCTGAGCGCTCGCCCCGAGGTGCGTGCCGAGCGCCGGGCGGCCCAGCTGCGTCGGGCCGGGCGCGACGCCGACGCGTCGCTGATCCTCGCTGACATCCTCGAGCGCGATCGCCTCGACTCCACCCGCGTCGCCGGCCCGCTGGTCTGCCCGGACGACGCGATCCAGGTGGACACCTCCGACCTCGAATTCGCCGAGGTCGTGCGCACGCTCGAGGCGCGCGTCCGCGATCGCGTCGCGTCGCTGCTGTAGCCTTCGCCCACAATGGCTCTGATGGACTCCTACCGCGCCAGGCACCCGGGCTGCCCGATCTGGCGGATCGTGTTCTTTGATGTTGGCCGGTTGATGACCGCGATCTACGTGCGCGTCTTCCACGGCTATCGACGCTTCCACCGCGATCGCGTGCCCAAGCGTGGGCCCTACATCGTCGCGGCGAACCACCAGAGCTATCTCGATCCGATCCTGGTCGGCGTCGCGATCGCGCCGGGACAGTTCACACCCCTGGCCCGCAGCAGCCTTTTCGAGCACTGGTTGTTCGGCCCGATCATCGCCAACCTGCACTCGCTGCCCGTGCGGCAGGGCGAGGGCGACACACGCGCGATGAAGGCGATGATCGCCGAGGTCAAGGCCGGCCGATCCATCCTCGTCTATCCCGAGGGCTCGCGCACGTTCGACGGCGCCTTGCAGCCGTTCCAGCGAGGGGTTTCACTCATCCTCCGCCGCGCCCCCGCGCCGGTGCTGCCGGTCGCGATGGAAGGGGCCTACGACGCGTGGCCGAGGAGCTCGAAGCGGCCGAGATTCGGGCGTCGAACCTGGGCCGCCGTGGGCCATCCCATCCCGCACGAAGAGCTGATGGCCAACGGCCCGGACGAGGCCCTCCGCCGGCTCGAACGCGAGATCGAGCAGCTCCGGCTCGAGCTTCGCGAGCGGCTGCGTAAAAAAACAAAGGGCCGCTATCCGGCCAAGGGGCCCGGCGACCGACCCTTCCAACACGCCGAAGCCGATGTCGAAGCCAATCCTCAGGCCGAGGTAGAGCCGACGCCCAGGGCGGCCTCCAACACCAACTCAGAGGCGTGAGAGCGCCGCGAGCCGTTTCTGCGTGGGCGGGTGCGTCGCGAAGAGCTTGGTCAGCCCGCCGCCCGCGAACGGCTCGATGATGAACAGATTGTTCTGCGCCGGATTCGGCTGCACGAGTGGGATGCGCCGCGAGTACGACTCGAGTTTCTGGAGGGCGCTGGCGAGGCCCGTGGGCGTGCCCGCGATCTCGGCGCCGTGGGCATCGGCGACGTACTCGCGGCTGCGACTGATGGCGGCCTTGATCAGCGCCGCGCCGACGGCCGCGATGATCACCACCACGATCATCACCAGCGGGTTTGAGTCGCGATCACGACCCCCGAGGAACAAGAAGCCCCATTGGGCCAGGAACGCCAGCACGCCCGCGATCGTCGCCGCGATGGAGCTGGTGAGCGTGTCACGGTTCTTGATGTGCGCCAGCTCGTGGGCGGCGACGCCCTCGAGCTCGTGCGGCGACAACAGCTCGAGCGCCCCGCGCGTGAACGCGACCGCGGCCTTTTTCGGGCTTCGGCCCGTGGCGAACGCGTTCGGCGCGTCGTGCGGGCAGATGTACACGCGCGGCATCGGCAGCTTGGCGCGCTCGGCGAGCCGCTCGATCATCCGATACAGATCGCCCCCCGACTCGGCGGTGACTTCCTTCCCGCGCATCGACGCGATCGCGATCTTGTCGCTGAAGAACCACGCGCCGATGTTCGTGAGGATGCCGATGATCAGCATCGGCAACACGTAGCCCGGGCCGATCATGTAGCCCACGCCCATGAGCAGGCCGGTGAGGCCGCCGAGCAAAAGAACGGTCTTGAGGTTGTTGGCAAAGACGTGCATGGTGGTGTTCCCCGACATCCCTTTCGTGCGAGGCCGCGACGCGTTTCACACGTCGCCGCTCCGAGCGTCACAACGCGGCAACGCGGGGCGTTGTTCGCGCTGGCATGTCTGCCGCTAGATCACGCCTGCCAACCTGGCAGCCGCGACAAGCAGCACGAGCCCAATACAGGCCCGCACCCAGCGTATGGGCAAGCTGTGGGCCAGCCGCGCTCCTTGTGGGGCCAGCAGCATCGCCGGCAGCCCCATCGCCGCGGCGATCGCCAGAGCGTCGGTCCATCGCAGGCCGTGCTGACCGAGCGTGGCGATCTTGAGAACCGCCCCGACGCCGCTGGTCGCGCACATCGCCGCGGCGCTGGCGGCGATCGCCGTTCGAAGTGGCGCCCGGGCGATCACCTGCAGGCCGGGCACCATGATCGCGCCGCCCCCGAGCCCGAGCAGCCCGCCCGCCGAGCCCGCGACGACGCCCACGAGCCCCACGCCGATCCGATTCGCGCCCGACGCCTTCGGTCTGTCCTGCTCGGCCGACCCGATCGGTCGGATCGCGAGCACCAGGCTCTGCAACGCGAACGCAGCGATGAACACCGCAAGCCCGATCGCCAGTATGCGGCCCTGGAATCGATTCGAGAGCAGCACGCCCACCACGAGGGCCAAGCCCAGCGTTGGGATGAGCACCTGCACGATGCGTCTTTGCACGGCGCCCTTGCGCAGGTGTTGGCGGGTCGCCGTCACCGACACAATGAGATTCACGACCATGGCGGCCGCGGCGTAGAGGTGCTGCTCGTTCTGGTCATCGTTTGTGTAGCCGATGATCAGCCCGAGCCCGGGCAGCATGATGAGCGAGCCGCCGATGCCCGCCATGCCTCCGATGAGTCCTGCGAATCCGCCGATGAGTGCGGCCAGCACGAGTTGGATCGCCGAGAACTCCAAGCATCCCCCTTCTTTGGGTGGTGATTCGGGCCCACACGGTAACAAGGCCGGCGAACATCACCGCCTCAACGTCGCGACCGATCATCGATTCGCCCCGATCGCCTATTCTGCATGGCTTCACACCGGTGGGTCGCCGGTGGCCAACGCATCGCCGAGAGGACCGTGGTGGGTCGCTCGGAACGACGAGGTGTTGGCCGTAACGATGGGAGGCCGCAGTGGCACAGCCACGCGATGCGTTCGCGCTTGGATATCGGCGTTGGTGGCGGTGCGCGGTGGGGGTGGGCGGCGCTCTCTCCGCGCTGGTGCTGGTGGTGGGATCAGCGATCGCCGCAAAGGAAGCGTCGTTCCAACTGACACCGCTCGCGCGGGCGAGCGAGCCGCGCTCGGATCGCGCCGCGAGCGACGAGCGATTGGCGACGCCGCTCCCCTCGATCTCGCTAGTTGAAGTCCCCGGCGGCGGCGTGGCCAGCTCGGACGAAGTGGCGTCGGACGCCGTTGAGCCGCAGGCATCGGTTGGCCAAGACCTGGACGTCCGCTGGTTTAACGGACGACCCGTGCGACCATCGCGCACGATCGTGATGACCGTGACGGCCTACTCGCCCGATCACAGGTCCTGCGGCGTGTTCGCCGACGGCAAGACCGCGACGCTCCACTCCGTGTGGACTAATGGCGGCGCGCTCGTCGCGGCCGATACACGACTGTTGCCCTTCGGGTCCATGCTCACCGTTCCCGGCTACGACGACGACCGCATCGTGCCCGTGCTCGATCGCGGCGGCGCCATCAAGGGCCATCGCCTCGACGTGCTCTTCCCCACGCATCGCGAGGCCAGGCAGTGGGGCGTGCGTGAGCTTCCCGTGGTGGTCTGGGCCTACGCCGACGGCCTGCCCGCGCCGAATCCCCGCACACTGCGCTAGCCTCCGTCAGCGCCGATCGGCGCCATCGCGAGGCTCGCATGATCGTCAGCTCCCGCTCCAACAGCCCGGCCGATCTCGCCGAACTGCTCCCGCCGGATCTGCGCGATCGCCTCGATCGCCTCGACGTGCACTCCCGCCGCATCCTGAGGGGGCGGCTCCCGGGCGATCGCGCCTCGCGTCGCCGGGGCCAGTCGGTCGAGTTCGACGACCACCGCCCGTACCGCCCGGGCGATGATCTGCGTCACGTCGATTGGAATATCTACACGCGATTGGATCGCCTGTTCCTCAAGCTTTTCCGCGAGGAGGACGACCTGGCGGTGCACGTGTTGGTGGACGTCTCGGCGTCGATGGACGCGGCCGCGGGCGGACGTCCGAGCAAGCGAGTGGTGGCGCTGCGGCTGGCCGCGGCGCTGGGGTACGTCGCGCTCGTCAACCAGAACCGTCTGTTCGTTCGATCGCTCGGCGAGGCCTCGCCCGAGCAGGTCGGGCCCATGCGAGGTCGGCGATCTGTCGAGCGTCTCGGGCGGGCGTTGGTGTCGCTCGCCTCCAGGCCCACGCCGCCACCTGGACGCACGCCCGCGCTCGAGCAAGAGTCGCGAGCGATCGCCCGCCAGCGTCTGGATCGCGGCGTGTGCCTCGTCATCAGCGACTTTCTCGCCCAGGAGGATCCTGGTCCGGCACTCCGATTGCTCGCCAGCGCCGGTGGCCGATCGGGCCCGATGGACGGCGTCTGCCTTCAGGTGCTCGATCCGGCCGAGTTGGACCCAGCGCTCGCCCGCGACGATGGGCTCGTGGGTGATCTGCGATTGATCGACGCCGAGAGCGGGGCGCCGCGCTCGGTCACCGTCACGGATCGGCTCGTGAAGGCGTACGCGTCGGCGTTGGATCGCCGCCAACAGCGTTTGCTTCGCGGCGTCCGCTCGGCTGGGTTCCGCCACGCGATGATGACCACCGACGAGGACATCGCGGCCTTCATGCTCCACCGCCTGAGGTCGATGCAGATCGTCCGATGACCGCGTCCGGTTGTGTGGCGTTGAGCGCAAAGGAAATCAGCGCAAAAGAAAAGGGCCCCTCATGGGCCCGAGACTCGTCTTTGAGCCTCTGCGACGAGGGGTGGCTCACGCCGGCCTCGTCGCCCTCTTGATGAAGGCCGCACTCCGCGGCTATCTCTCGTCTCCACGACTCAGTACACAGCCCGAGCGGCACCCCACACGCCCCAGATCTCTCTTTCCCACAGCGGGCGATTGTGCCAAGAAGGCTATGGCCGACGGTCGAGGTGTCAACCCAGCCTTTGCCCTATTTCTCGATGTTTCCAGCGGATTCGGCGAACGAACGCCGAGCGGAGGCGCGGCTACACGCCCCCGATCTCCTCCTCCATCGCCTTGAGCCGCAGATCGAGCGGGCTGCCATCGATATCGGGGTATCGCTGGCGCCACTGGGGGATCGCCTGACCCATCAGCGGCGCCAGCTTGGCCGCCGGCACGCTGGGGAATGCGCTCCCGCTCAGCTCGGCGTACGCCACCGGCTCGAGCCCGAAGAAGCGGTACATGACGTAGTCGTACATCGCCGCGTCGTCGTCGTTTGAGAGGTCGAGCCGAAAGGTGTTGATCGTGTTGGTGCCCATCACGAGCCACGCCTTGAACGTCTCGTCGGACACGTTGCTCTGGATCCACTCGCCGAGCGCGCCGCGGAACGGCGGGCGGGCCATTTTGTTCGCGGGAAGGCCCGTCTGGGGACAGATCCAATCGCCCGTTGATGGCGGCGCCGCCTCTTCCGGCTTGGCGATCACGGGCCGCGGCTTGCCGAGACGATCGAGCAGCTCGCCCATCGCGTTCATCGGCATGCGATCGCCGCGCTCGTCGGCGATCACAAAGCCCTTAGTCAGGATCTCGGCGGCCTCGTCCTCTCGACCGGCCTCGATCAGCGAGTCCCCCGCGAGCTGGTAGGCCTTGGTCATGTTGGGGTTGGCCTCGAAGCAGCGCTGATACGCGTCGGCCGCAGAGCCGTGCCGCCCCGCCTCGCGGTAGGCGCCCGCCAGGCTGAACCAGGCCATGTCGTTGTCGGGGTCCTCGCGGCAAAAGTCCTCGAACTGGGCGATGCGTTGGTGGGGGTCCATGGGTGTCCTCCGGCTCGAAGCGATGTTGCATCTCGATCGAGCGCTCGTGTTCTAGGCGTAGGAGCCGCGCCTGGGCGCCAAGGCTAGGAGCCAAGTGCGCTCGTTGGCATAACCTGTCGGTCGTGCCCGCACTCCAAGAGAAGCTCCAGGTCGATCTCGCAGGGATGCCGCTGCGGAACCCCGTGATGCTCGCTGCGGGCACGGCCGGGACGCTCGACGAGACCGCCGACGTGCTCCCGCTCGACCGCATCGGCGGGCTGGTGACCAAGTCCATTACCCGCGAGCCGCGCGAGGGCAACCCGACCTGGCGTGTCGCGCCCCTCCCGGGTGGCATGCTCAACGCGATCGGGCTGGCCAACGTGGGCGTCGAAGCGTTTGTGCGCGACTTCGGGCCTCGCGTCGCGAGCGTGCCCACAACCGTGATCGCCTCGGTCGCGGGGACTTCGGTCGATGACTACGTGCACGTCGTGCGCAGGCTCGGCGAGGTCGATGGGCTGGCGAGCGTCGAGCTCAATGTCTCCTGTCCAAACGTCCACGGCGGCGTCGAATTTGGCGTGGACATGGGGGCGCTGAGTGAGCTTGTCGCGGCCGTGCGAGACGTGGACGATGCGATGAAGATCGTCGTCAAGCTCTCGCCCGTCGCAGTGGGTAGGCCCGGTATCGTCGAGCTGGCGACCGCCGCGATCGACCACGGCGCCGACGCGCTGGCCCTCGCGAACACCGTCCCCGCCATGGCGATCGACGTGCGCACGCGGCGTCCGCTCATCGCGAACGTCACGGGCGGGCTCTCCGGGCCGGCGGTGCATCCGATCGTGGTCAAGCTCGTGCACGAGGTGTACCGGGGTGTCGCGAAGGAACGCGGCGTGTCGATCATCGGCATCGGCGGCGTGATGGGCTGGCGCGAGGCGGCCGAGTTCATTCTCGCGGGCGCGACCGCCGTGCAGGTGGGCACGCTCACGTTCGTGCAGCCGCGCGCGGCGGGACGAATCGCCCGAGGCCTCGAGCGTTGGGTGCGCGATCAGGATGTGCGCAACATCTCAGAGCTGGTGGGTGCGGTCGATCTCACTCGGCGGTGACGGTCTCGGGCGCCTCGACCGCCACTTCCACCGGCTGATCGCCGCGGATCTCCGCGATCGCCTGTCGCAGCTTGGCCCCGCCGCCCGACTTGGAGGCCTTCGGCGTCTCCTCGGGCGCGGGCGGCTCCTCGAGTGCCGCGTTCGACTTGATCGCGCCATTCTCTCCCACCTGATCGAAGCGCACGCGGACGCGCTTGGAGACGCCGCGTTCTTGCATCGTCACGCCGAAGAGCGCGTCGGTGGCGCGCATGGTGTGCTTGTTGTGCGTGATGACGATGAAGTGCGAGCGGTCGGTGAACTGGCGCACGACGCGGGTGAAGCGATCGACATTGGCATCGTCGAGCGCGGCGTCCACCTCGTCGAGGATGCAGAAGCACGACGGACGCGAGCGGAAGATCGAGAGCAACAGCGCGACCGCGGTCATCGTCTTCTCGCCGCCCGAGAGCTGGCTGATCGAGCGGGGCTGCTTGCCGGGCGGCTTGGCGATCACCTCGACGCCCGATTCGAGCAGGTCGATCTCGTCGGTGACGACCTTGCGCCCGTCGACCTCCTTGACGAGCGGCATGAGCTTGACCTCGGCGCGCCCGCCACCGAAGAGGCGACGAAACATGCCGTTGTCGCCGCCGAACTCGGCCTGCACGCGTGCGAACGACTCGCCGAAGCGGGCTCGACTGACGTCGTCCAGTCGCCCGATGAGCGTCTCGAGCGTCTGCTTGGTCTGGTCGAGATCGGCGACCTGCTCGATGAGCGTCTCGTTGCGCTCGGCGAGCGTCTGCTCCTCCTCGATCGCATCGAGGTTCACGTTGCCCAGCTTCTTGATCTCACCCTTGAGCTGCTTGACGATGGTCTCGGTCTCGCCTCGGTCGATGGGCGTGACGTCGTCGTCCGACATCATCGCGCGGTAGTCGGCGTACTCGGCGCCGAGATCGAGCCGCAGGTCCTCGAGCGATCGATCCTCGATCGTCTCCCGCTTGACCTCGACCTCGCGCCGCGCGATCTCCAGACTGTTCCAGTCCCGGTCGAGGCGGGTCGCCTGCTCGCGGGCGGCGCCGATGCGCTCCACCAGCGCCTCGGCCTCGACGCGGCACGACTCGCAGCGTGCCTCGGCCTCTTCCGCTTGTGTCCGCATCGCCTCGGCCTGCGCGGCCGAAGCCTCCCGCTGAGACTTGGAGGTCTCGATCTGCGATGCCAGGCCGTTCCGTTGTTGCGTGAGGCGATCGAGCTCTCGGTCCAGCGCCTCGCGCTGGCGGCGGCGCGAGTCGAGCTCGGCCTGCAAGCGCGACCGCTCGCGCCGGGCGCTCTCGAGCTGCTCGGCGAAGCGACCCGCCTCGACACGCGACGCCGAGAGCGTCTCGGTGATGGTGTCGAGCTCGGGCTGCAGCGAGCTCGCGTCGGCCTCGGCCCGCTCCGCCGCGGTGTGCTCCTCATCGAACAGGCCGACGAGCTTGCCGATGCGTTCGCCGAGGTCCGCCAGCGCCGCCTCGATG
>JBCAXI010000003.1:0-25428 GCA_038534175.1 Planctomycetota bacterium
GGAGGGCTGGAACGCGATCAACCTCGCCGACACGCTCGGCGCCCCCCAGGCGATCGGCGACGCGGTCACGTGGACCGATCCCAAGGACAACCTCGTCTACGCGGCGTATCCGTCCGCCGACGGGCTCATCCTGTTGCAGCGGGATGCGAGCGGCGCTTGGTCATTCCGCAATCTAAATGACGAGCTCGGGCTCGACCCGACGCAGATCGTCACGAAGATCACGCGGTTCACCTCGGCCTTTGCCACGGGGCAGGTCGTGGTCATCGCGGGCCAGACGATGACGGACCAGCTGCTCGCGTTCCAGCAGACCGGCGCGGTCGACGCCGGGGCCTACGCGTACGAGTTCGTGAACATCTCGGACAATCTGACGATCAACGGCTTCCGCACGCCGCAGCTCACGGAGTTGATCAGCTACCGGCCCTCATGGGACGCGTGGCACCTCGCGGGCCTCGATACCAACGGCGACATCATCTCGGTGTGGCAGCCGCCGCGCAGCAGCGATTGGCGCGTGGACAACCTCTCGGACATCACCGGCGCGGCGCCGCTCGCGGGCGGGCTCTCGGTCATCCTCACGAGCTGGAATGGCATCACGCTCACCGGCCTTGACCAGAGCGGCGACGTGTCGTCGACCTGGTGGGTGCCGCAGTTCCAGGGCGACTGGCAGCAGGTGAACCTGACCGACGCGTTCGACGGGCCCAAGCTCGAGAACGCGGCGCTGACCTCGTTCTACACCCCGTGGAACGCGCAGAACTACGCCGGCGTCAACGCGAATGGCGAGATCGTCGTGTACTGGTGGGTTCCGCGGTTCGGGGGGCAGTGGCGCGCCGACGTGCTAACCGCGGCCGAGGACGCCTCGACGCGCATCTCGAGCGCCCTCAACGCGCACGTGTCGGACGAGAACACGCTGAACGTGTTCGGCGCCGCCGAGGACGGCTCGGTCGTCCGCGCCTCGTGGGCCCCGGGCCTGGCGTGGGGTCTTGAGAACCTGACCGAGGACGCCGATCGACTCTGAGCGATGGGTGGCATGGCTCTCTGCGCCGTGTCGTGCTGCATCTTTCCGAAGCCGGATCTCTCCAAAGCCGGATGTGCCCCAAGTCCGTTTAGAGCCATCGCCGAACAAGGGGCCTCTAGCGCGGGTACCGTGCTCCGATGGCCTCTCGGCGTGTGATCATCCTCGGTTCCACCGGCTCGATCGGGACGCAGACGCTCGACGTGATCGAGCATCTCAACGCGCTGCACGAGCGTGGCCGCTGGCCGCAGCGTTACGACGTGGTCGGGCTGGCCGCGGGCGCCAACGCCGACCTCATCGCCGAGCAGGCAAACGTGTTCGGCGTGGGCGCGGTGGCGCTCGCCTCCGAGTCGGCGCCGGAGGTCTCGGGCGCCCGAGTGATCACGGGGCCGAACGCCTCGGAGCGCTTGGTGCGCGAGGTCGAGGCCGATGTGGTGGTCGCGGCGATCGTCGGGTTCGCGGGGCTGGACGCGACGCTGGCGGCCGTGGAGCTGGGGCGCGAGGTCGTGCTGGCGAACAAGGAGACGCTGGTGGCGGCGGGCTCGCTCGTCGTGCCCGCGGCGCGGCGGTCGGGCGCGCGGCTGCTGCCCGTCGACAGCGAGCACTCGGCCCTCTGGCAGTGCCTGCAAGAGCTCGGGCTGCACGAGCCGCCCGCAATCAGCGAGCCGATCGCGCCGCCGATGGACGCGACCGGCTCGATCGCGCGGCTCATCCTCACCGCCAGCGGCGGGCCGTTCCGCACCAGCTCGCGCGAGACGATCCGGCACGCCACACCCGAGCAAGCGCTGGCGCACCCGACCTGGTCGATGGGTCGGAAAGTCTCGATCGACTCGGCCTCGCTCATGAACAAGGGGCTGGAGGTCATCGAGGCGCACTGGCTCTTCGGGCTGCCGGGGGACCGCATCGACGCGGTCATCCACCCGCAGTCGATCGTGCACTCGATGGTTGAGTTCGAGGACGGCTCGGTGATCGCCCAACTCGGCACGCCGGACATGCGCACGCCGATCCAGTACGCGCTCACGTGGCCCGCGCGGATCGACGGGCGGTCGCCGCGGCTTCGGGCCTCGGAGCTGACGCGGCTGGACTTCGAGCCGCCCGATCTGGAGCGGTTCCCCTCGCTGGGGTTGGCGTACGACGTGATCGAGGCGGGCGGCACGGCTGGGGCGGTGCTGAACGCCGCCAACGAGGTCGCGGTCGAGGCGTTCCTCGCCGAGCGCGTCGAGTTCGGGCGCATCCCAGAATTGGTGGGCGAGGCGCTCTCCCGTGTCGGCGTGACGCCGATCGGATCGCTGGAGGACGTGCGCCGGGCCGACGCGGCGGCGCGGCGTGTGGTCGCCGACCGTCTGGCCGCGCGGGTTTCCTAGCGGGCGGTCTTCAGCCGGGGGTCACTCCGGCCGATAACGCGGCATGACCGCTCCAAGCCAAGCCGAATCCCTCACCGATCCCCAGGCCGCACTGTCGTCGATCCGTGCCGCCCACCGTGCCGCGGGCGGAGGGTCGAAGGGGGCCCAGGTCGCCGAGCCGCCCCTGCGCGAGGCCCTTCGGCGTTGGCCCGGCGACGTGGAGCTCCGGCACGCGATGGCGCAGGTGCTGCTCGAGCTCGGGCGTTCATCTGAGGGCGTGCGAGAGGCCCGGCGGGCGGTCGAGGCGGCGCCGAAGAACACGCGGTTTCTTCGCACGCTCGGCGCGCTGCTGCGTCAGGGCGACGAGCACGACAAGGCCGAGCGGGTGTATCGGAAGGCCGCCGAGCTCGAGCCGGCCAGCGTGATCGCGCTGGATGACCACGCGGCGTGCCTTCGGCACATCGGGCGCCCCGCGGCGGCGGCGTCGGTGCTCGAGCGAGCGGTGGCGTTGCAGCCCTCGTCGGCCCTGCGCGTGCGGCTGGCCCAGACCTCGGGCGAGATCGGGCGAGCCGAGCTCTCGCTGGCGCCCCTGAGGCGAGCCGTCGCCGAGACCGAGCCGGGCGCCCCCGAGGGCATCGAGGCCCGCACCGCCTACGCCTCGCAGCTGGTCTGCGTCGCCGATACCGACCCGAGCGCGCCCGCCACCCCCTCAGACATGCGCTCGGCCCACGAGGCCTGGGCCCAGGGCGCCCGCACGCTGGCCCATCGCGTGGGCACGGCCAAGGGCCTGGCCCCGATGGACGCGACCCCCAGCGCTCGCGCCGATGGCCGAATCCGCGTGGGCTATTGCTCGTGGGATTTCCGCAAACACTCGGTCGCGTACTTCCTTGAGCCGCTGCTTGAGGCGCACGACCGCGACCGCGTGGAAGTGGTCTGTTACGCGACCGGGCCGGTGGGCTGCGAGGTGTCGGAGCGCTTTCAGGCGCTCGCCGACCGCTGGAGGGTGACGCCGCTGCCGCGCGAGCGGATCGGGCACGAGGCCCCGGCGTACCGCGCGTGGCTGGAGTCGGTGCGCGCCGACGACCTCGACGTGCTGGTTGAGACGGGGGGACACACGGTCGGATCGGCGTTGCCCGCGCTGGCCGCGGCCCGCGCGGCGCCGATGCAGATGAGCTACTGCGGATACGCCGCCACCACCGGGCTCGACGCGATCGACGCCCGGCTTGTCGATCGCGTCACCGACACGCCCGAGGCCCAAGCGTGGCACACCGAGCGCCTGCTGCGCCTCGATCGTTGCTTCCTGTGCTACCGCCCGCCGAGCCACGCGCCCGTCGTTGCCCCGGCGCCGATGGAGTCGAACGGGTTCGTGACGTTCGGCTCGTTCAACCGTCCCGCGAAGCTCACCGAGCGCACGATCGGGCTGTGGGCCCGCGCGATCGCCCCGATCGCGGGCGCTCGCCTGTTGCTGAAAGGGCAGGCGTACGCCGAGGAGAGCGTGCAGCGCAGCGTGCGCGCTCGGTTCGAGCTTGCGGGCCTGGATGGGGAGCGCGTCGAGTTCCTGGGCCGAAACGCTTCCACGGCGGCCCATCTCGAGACGTACGCCCGGGTCGACATCGCGCTGGACACACTGCCGTACAACGGCACGACGACCACGTGCGAGGCGCTGTGGATGGGTGCCCCGGTGCTTACCCGCATGGGCGGTGTGCACGCGGCGCGGGTGTCGGCGTCGATTCTCAAGAGCGTGGGCCTTGAGGAGATGGTGGCGACCGATGACGAAGCGTTCATCGAGCGCGCCGCGGCACTGGCCGACGACGCGTCTCGTCTGCATCGGTGGCGTTCGAGCCTGCGGGATCGCATGCGGGCCTCGGCGTTGATGGACGCGCGCTCGCTGGCGGGCGCGGTCGAGGACGCGTTCGAGCACGCCATCGCGGGCCTCGGCGAGACCGGTGGCGAGCGTGTCTCGCGGGCCGCATGAGCGGATAAAAGCGACGGGCGGTGTCGCACCAGTGGCTCGAACCGCGCCGCCGCCGGATGGGTGGTGCTGGGCGTCCTCGCGGGACGCCGCTCAGACGTGGGACGCCCGAGTCACGCCTTGGGTTCCGCGAACGACCCACATTCTTTGCGTTGCCTCTTCCCTCGGTTCGCGCCGTTGATTTGAACCTTTCTAAGGTCGTGGGTTCCGCCGAGATCTGGAAGAAAAGCGCGACACGGATCGGTCGGCGCTCTTGTGCCATTCGGATCAGGTGGTAGACTTTCGACGCCGAAAGGGGAGGACTTTCAGCCGGTCGCGTTCGCGGCCGTGGTCCTCAAGAGGACCGACAACGCCATCACATCGAGCTCGCCAAGGCCGGCGGGCTCGGCGGATCGAGGGCATTTGGAAACGCCGGAAGCGGATCTGTTTCACGGCTGGGAATCGGTATGTCGCCAGTGCCGGGGTCGTCATCGCGCCATGGGTCCGCTTCGTTCTCGAGCAACGAGGGCTTAACGGTGCGGCTGTGCGTGGTGTGCAAGCAGGATTGCTCGGGACGCCCGCGCGTGAAGGACAAGCGCGGGCGCTATTTATGCGAGCATGCGTTCGGCGCCATGAAGGCCGCGAAGCGCGATGGCCTCAAGCCCGACGCCGAAGTGATCATGTGCGCCGAGGCGCTCGAGGGTTCGGCGGGTGGCAAGCCGGCGGCGAGCGGACCGGTGGGCGGTCCGGTCGATGGCGAGCCCACGCGCCTGCCCGAGGACGACGGCATGATCGGCCTGGCCGACGACGATGCCCAGATGGACCTCGGCTCGCTCGCGGCGCTGGAGCGATCGGCCGAGGGCGCGGTGGGCGAGGCCCAGTCGGGCAGCGCGTGCCCGAAGTGCGGCGCGTTCATCGCGATGAACGCGGTGATCTGCACCTCGTGCGGCTTCAACGCCGAGACAGGCCGCGGCGCCAAGACGCTCGTCGGCAAGGAGGTTGACCAGGAGGTCAAGGGCAAGAAGCGCCGCAAGAAGGACCCCGCCGAGATGTCCGAGCGCGAGCGCGCCGACTGGGAGACCTCCCGCGACGTGGTGCGCAAGGCCTACATGGTCCCGATCTTGATTTTCCTCGTGTGCGCGGGGCTGTCGATGGCGATCTATGCGATGATCCAGCCCGACGCGCCCGGGCTCGCGGTCATGGGCTATCTCCTCGGGTTCGCGATCGAGGCGCCGTTCACCATCGCCGCCTTCTACGTGTGCGCGGCCCTGTTTGTCGGGTCCGACGCCCCGTTCCGGCTAGACCTCGTGCGCATGCTCGCGGTGATCGCGGGCTCGGGTCTGGCCGAGGCGATCGGCTACGCCCTCGACAACGCGGTGTACGGGCTCGGCATGCTCTTCGTGCTGGTGCCGTGGTTCGTCTACATCGCGATGATCGTCACGCTCATGGAGATGGAGTTCATCGACGCGTTCATTGTCGGCGTGGTCAGCGGGTTCATGAAGTTCATGGCGGGCGTGCTCGTGCTGTGGGTGGCGCTACGCATCGGGCTCCCCATGCTCACCGCCGGCACCCTCGTCGGCCCCGCGGGGCCCTCTCGCTTCGATCCGCGCCCGCAGGACTCGCCAGGCCGATTCGTCGACAACGATTGGGATGGGCTGGACGACCACAGCTACCACACCAAGGCCGAGTTCCGGTTGTGGCGGAACGACGGCGCGCTCGACGCCGACACCGCGAGTGATTTCTATGACCCCGCATCGGGCGTGTTCCTCGACTACGACGGCGACGACCTCGATGACCGAACGGGGCGGACGCCGCAAGCAATCGCACAGGCCGCCGGCGTGGAGCTGCACGGCCTCATCGGATATTGGGACGAGGACGCCGCTTGGTATCAGGCGGCGATCGAAGCGCTCCAGGCCGAGTGGCTCGAGGACGCGCCGTCCGGCGTTGACGACTCGGACCACACCCCGCCCGCGCCCGACAACTGACACCTGAACAACGGGCCCTTGGACAACTGGCCCACGAGCGACCGCGGTCTCACTCCGGCAACAGGTCCGACCCCGCCAGCGGCGTCGGGTCGGCGGTCTTCGACGGATCCGCCCCGCCCGTGTCGGCGGGCAGCGCGATCCGGAACGCCGTGCCCTTGCCCGGCACGCTCTCGATCCCGATGCGACCGTGGTGGGCCTCCACCACGCGCTTGGTCACCGCGAGCCCAAGCCCGGTGCCGCGCAGCCCCTTGGTCGAGTGGAACGGCTCAAAGATCCAGGCCTGCCGGTCTTTCGGGATGCCCGGACCGTTGTCGATGACCACGATCTCGACCCACGGGGGGATGGCCTGCGTCGGGCCGGCGCGACCGCGGCTGTCGAGCGCCGGCAAGCCGGGACGCATCCCCGCCGCCTCGTGGAACACGGCCCGCACCGTCACCGCGCCCGTCTCGGCCTCCACCGCCTCCACCGCGTTGGTGATGAGATTCATAATCGCCTGGTGCAGCAGCGACGGATCGATCGGGATGGGCGGCATCTCCGGGTCGGCGTCCACGATCAGCGCCACTCCCTTGGCGCTGCACAGCGGCTCGAGCAGCTGCACCGCGTCCTCGATCACCCCGGTCACACGCAGCAGCTCGTACTCCACCTGCTTCTGACTCGAGTACGCGAGCATATTGAGCGTGAGCTGGGCGATGCGGTCGAGGTTGCGCTTGAGGATGTCCCACCCGCCGCTGGCGACCTTGAGGTCCTGCCGCTTGAGGCCCATCTCGACGACATCGGCCCCGCCGCGGAGGCCCTGCAGGATGTTCTTGACCGAGTGGCTGAGGCTTGCGACGGTCTCGCCGACCGCGGCGAGGCGCTCGGTGTGCAGCTTCTCGTGCACGAGCTCGACGTTGGCCAGCGCCAGCGCGGTGTGCGAGCCGATGGCGTTCATCAGGGCGAGCTGCTGCTCGGTGAAGGTGTAGTTGACGATGGAGCTGTCGATGTAGATGGCGCCGTAGGTGCGCTCGCGGAACTGCACGGGCACGCAGATCGCCGAGCGGATAGCGAAGCGCTGCACGCTGTCGCCGGCGCGAAATCGCGGATCGCCCATCGCGTTCGAGCTCAGCACGCCCTCGCCCTTGTCGAGCGCGTGCTGCAGGATCGTGCGGCTCACCTTGATACGCGCCTCGTCCTTGTCCTTGGGCGCGGTGCGATACTTCACGACCGCCGGGCGCAGCGGCGCGTCGGGCGTGGGCCCCGCGAGCAGGATGAACCCACGCTCGGGCTCGAACTCGTGGAAGATCAGCTCCATCACCGAGGCGAGCAGCTGCTGGCGATCGGTCGCGGTCGCGGTCAGCTCGACCAATCGATACACAACGCGGAGGTGATCGGCGGCCGCGGCGACCGGGCTCGGCTCGGCGAGCATCATGCTGTCGCCCGCGCCCGCGTCGGCCAGGGGCAGCGCGGTCTCGATCTCGGCGTCGAGCTCACGCGGGCTCATGATGTTCACGATCGAGCTGTCCATCCCCTTGCGCTCGCCGAAGAGCAGGAGCGTGGAGCCGACGCGGATCTGGTCGCCGTCCGACAGCTTGATGCGCTGGCTGATCGGGCGGTTGTTGACGTAGGTGCCGTTCTGGCTGTGCAGGTCGCGGATGTACCAAGACCCGTCGTCCGGCGTCAGCTCGGCGTGCCGCCGCGAGACCGTGTTGTCGCCCAGGGGCAACGCCTCACTCGACCGCCCGAGCAGCTGCGGCTCGTGGTCGGGCAACTCAAACCGCTTGCCAAGGTCGGGCCCCTCGAGCACCGTGAGCGTCAACATGCCAAGAGGATACGCGGGGCGCTCGGCACTCGGTACTGGGCGTTAAGCAACGGATGCTGCGCAACAGCTCGAGATTCAAAGGCCAGCGCCTCTTTCCCAATCTCCAGCGCCTCCCCACTATTCCTTCGGCAAGATGTCCTCCAACGGGTTCTCCCCATCGAGGATCTTCTTGAGCCCATCGCCCAGCCCCTCGGCGGGGTCGACCACGCCCTTGAGCAGGTTCGGCCCGACGTTCTTGGCGAAGAGCTCCGCGTCGGGCTTGGCGGACCCCGGGTTGCTGAACGGGCCGCGCACGCGGAAGGGCATCAGCGTCGCCTTGTCGAGGAAGGGCAGGTTGCCCGCGCCGAACGCGCCCGCCGCGTCGGCCGCCAGCCCGCCGAAGGGCACCCACACGACCAGATCCATCTTCTGCTGCGGCAGGTTGATGACGCCCTCGAGCTCGGCGGTGAACTCGCCCACCGGCAGCTCGTATCGCCCGGCCTTGTGCTTGCCATAGCGCACCACGCCATCCTCGATCACGATCTGCAATGGCTTGAGCCGCTGCCCGATCAGCCCCGAATCGCGCTGGTTGCCGACCTTGAGGATGCGCTGGAAGAGACTGCTCGTCTGGAACCGCAGCACGCCCGGGTCGATCGTGACCACGCCGTTGAGCTTGGAGATGTCGTTGTCGAGTGGCACGGCGATCTGCGCGATGTTGAGCTGCGCCGGGTCGTCGCCGCGCTGCTTCTCGAACTCGGCCGCGATCGGCACGCCCTGGATGATGCGCTGCGAGAGCTGCTTGGTGATCTCTTCTAGCCGCATGGTGCTCGAGTTCATGCGCGTGAGCAGCACACCATTGCGCACGTCGCCCTGGAAGACCGCGTGCGCGCGCTGGCTCGTCGCGACCATGTTCACGTAGCCGCCGTTCTTCGAGAAGTTCTGCGCCGTCGCGTCGAGGCTGATGGTCGGTCCGAGCAGCTCGGGCAGCAGCCCGCCCTGCTGGGCGAGCGCGTCGAGGATCGCCGTGGGGAACCGATCGACCTGCGCCTTGCCGAAGACCGCCGCGTTGTCCGTCGCCAGGTTGCCCGAGGCGTCCACCGCGTCGCGCACCGAGGCGACCAGCAGCTTGGTGTTGGGCGACGGCGGGCTCCCCGCCACCTGGTCCACGTCCATGCGGATCTCGACCCGGCCCGGCTCATCCGGCGCCCAAACATCGGCCCGCACGCCCTCCATGTCCAGCCGCTGCTGCCCGCTCGCGAGCGCGAGCTTCGGCGTCTCGAGGATCGCCTGCAGATCGAACACGCCCGGCTTGAATAGTCCCACGCCCTCGCCTTGTGCGAGGCTGAGCCGGCGCAGGTTCAAGCGCCACCGCGTGGGCGCCGTCAGTCGCGGTGCGCTCGGATCGTCTGGTGCGTCCGGCGCGCGTCCAAGCAGGAATCGCTCGCCCCACTCGGGGGTCATGGTCCAGTCCGCGACCATGGGGTTGGGCAGCACGAGCCGGTCGGCCTTCCGCTGCAAGACCAGCGGACGCGTGGTGTTGAACCGCTCGCTCGTGATGTTCGCGCGCAGGTCGCCCGCCGCGCCGTCGTTCGTTGCTGCGTCAAGCAAGACCTCGATCGCCGCCGTCGGGCCCATCGCGCCCGACACCATGCCCGGCGATCCGAGCACGACGTCGGCCAGCTCGGTCGAGAGCTCGCCCAGCGTCACGCTGCCTCTGGGCGCTCCCTCGGGTGCGCCCGCCCGCAGGCGCTGGTCGAGCTGTCCATCGAGCGACGCGAGCGTGCGATCGCCCTCGCCCGCGACGCGTCCATCCAGCGTGAGGCGCACATCGCCGGGCGACCCGCCCGGCACGAGGGCGCCGGTCGGGCCGTCGAGGCTGACGCCGACGCCGTCGAGCGTCGCGGCGCCCACTCGCGTGGGCGCCTGGCCCGCGCCGGCGCTCTTGAGCACGATCGGCGACGTCGCGCCGTCCAGCGTCAGCGACACGCTGAACGTCTCGCCCTCCAGCCGCTTGGGATCCAACGCGCCCTCGTCGGTCAGTGGCGCCCGCATCGGCTTGCTCCGAAGCGTGGCAACGAGCGGGCGCGTCAGACGCAGCGGCTCGGCCGTCGCGTCGCGCATGCCCGGCGCAAACAGACCCACGAGTGTGTCGGCGGCCGAGGGCGACACCCGCGCCGTCAGCACGCTCGTGCCCAGCTCGATGCGATCGGGGCGGACCACCACCGGCGCCCGGAGCTGCGTCGTCGCGCTCGTGAGCGTGTTCCGCATCGAGTACGAGCGATCGTCCGGGCGGCTGCCCTCGATCGTCACGTCCAGCGTCGGACCCATGAGTTGCTCGGTGAGCGTGCGCATGTTCACCAGCCGCCCGTCGGCGCTCTTGAGCTCCACGCCCGCCATCTCCACCAGCCCGGTGGGCACGCCCGTGAGCGAGACCGTGCCGATCGGCATCGAGCCGGGCGTGACCGCGAAGGCGCCCGACGCCAGCCGCTCGACCAATCCCGGCGCGCTCAGGTTCGCTTCCAGATTCACAGGCTTGCCCGCGTAGGCCATGTCGCCGTTGGCGGTCAGCGTCGCCGCCTCGCCCTTGGCGCGCTTCGCGTCCACGCGCAGCCGATTGACCGTGAGCGCGGGCGATTGCGCGAGCTGCGGCGCCGACGCTTTCACCGTCATCCCGCCGAGCTCCAACGCCGCGTCCAACGCGATATCCGCGAGCCTTGGCTTCGCGTCGGTGTCGAACGGCACGCTGGCCGAGACCACGCGCACGTTCGCCGCGCCCACGCCATCGAGCGTCACCGGACCCTCGGGATCCAGCAGCGACGCGGCGAGCGCGCCCGCTCGCTTCGCCCGCACCACGAGCCCCTCGCCCACGACCCGTAGACCCGAGCGGCCCAGCCGCAGATCGCCCGAGGCCTCCAGGTGCTGCGCGTCGAGCCGCAGCGACAGGTCCGTGTCGGGCAGCGCGCCCGGCTGGCGCGAGGCCCCGCCCGGCACGGCCCGCGCGTCGGCCGACAGTGTCAGCGTCAGCGATGGACCGACATCGCGCGGCAGGTTGAGGCTCGGATGCGCTACGAACGGCTGTGCAAGGGCTGTCGGCGCTTTGGCCAGCTGCACGCTGCCCGTCAGGCTGCGCGGCAGGCCCCCGAGCGCGCCCTCGTCGTTCAGCAGGCCGGTCGCGATCAGATCGGCCGTGATCGAGCCCGACTGCACGTCGCCGCCGGTGGGCTCGGCCTGCAGCGTCACGCCGCTGGCCAGGTCCTCGACCGTGACGATCATCTGTGTTGGTCGCAACGTGAACGACTCCGCCGCGGCGCCCTCAGGCGCAAAGGCGCCCGCGATCGCACCCGTCGTGAGCGTCACCTCGGCCGCGAGCCCCCGCAGGTCGCCCTTGCCCATGCGCTCCAGATCCAGCGACACGGCCCGTGCGACGAGCTCGGCCGAGCCGCCCTGTTGGATGCGCGCGCCCTGCGATCGCAGCAACCGATCGAGCGAGGGCCCGACACGCGCCACCGTGGCGCGCACGCCCTCGCCATCGGTCTTGAGCAAGCCGCCGCGCACCGTGAGCGCGCCCTCGGCCTTCAGGTTCTCGGCGTCGATGCGCAGTGACACGTCGGCGTCCGGCACGCCGCCCTTGTTGGCGTCTGCGAGCCGTGTGTTCGCGCTGAGCGACGCGGTCAGGGTCCGGCCGACGTCCTCGGCCAGGTCGAGTCCCGCCGCGGTCGCGAAGGGCTGCAGCACTGCCGTCGCCAGGCCCTTCAGGTCGAGCGTCGCCTCGACGCGCTCGGGTCCGCCCGCGCGGGGCGCGCCGCTGGACTCGAGCACGCCCGTCGCGATCGCGGATAGATCAATCTCGCCCGCGGGTTGGCCGTCCACCTCGGCCCGGGTGTTCGCGGTGATGGTCACGGGCTCGGACAGCTTCGGCGCCGAGAGCGTGAGCGTCAGCGGCTCGGTTCTGAACGAGCGTCGGCCCGTGCCGGACAACCCGTCGGCCGAGAGCGTGGCCTCGATCGAGCCGTCGCGCAGATCCAGACGGCCCTTATTGATCTCATCGGTGTCGAGCGGGATCGAAAGCGAGCCCACACGCAGCGAGATGTCGGGCAGCGCCTCCAGACGCGCGGCCTCGCCCTCAAGCATCGACGCCCGCAGCTCGGGCGCGAGCGCCATGAGTCGCTGCGTCTGCGCGGTGATGGTGATCGGGTCGGTCTGCGTGAGGCGCGAGCCGTCGTACTGCAGCGCGCCCGTGGCGTTCACCGACGCGGACTGCGCCGAGAACGTCGCGACGAGATCTCGCACCGGCCCCTCGGCGTTGATCGAGACGCTCGCGGTGTCGCCGAGCGCCTCGACAAGACGCCCGTTCATCGCCGCGACCGCGTCGGCCGCCGCGATGGACAGGTCGCGCGCCGTGATCGTTGCGTCGACCTCGCCGTTCTCGACGGTCATCGCGCCGGACGACGACGTGAAGCCCGTCGCGGTGATATCGATGGTGACGACGCCCGCCGAGTTCGCGGCCTGGGCGAGCTGTTCCTCGTTCGGCGCCGTCATCGCCTCGGCGTCGAGCTTGATGGTGATGGGCTGGCCCGTCTCGAAGGTCGCCTTGCCCGCGACATCGCGCATCGCCACGGCGCCCACGTCGCCATCGGCGCCCGACATCGACGCGTCGACGTAGGTCAGCGAGAGCGTGTCGAACACGAGCGTGCCGCGCAGGCCGGTGGGAAGCCCGCCGCGATCAGGCGAGCCGCTGCCCTCACCGCTGCCGCCACCACCACCGGAGCCTTCGTTCTTGTCTTGGCTCATGAGGGGCTCGAGCACGCGTTCGAGATTGGTCACCCCATCGGCGCCGCGGACGACGCGCGCCTCGCCATCGACGCGGATCTCACCGAGATCGTTCCGCGCCATCGCGAGCAGCCCGTGCTCGAGCTCGAGGTCAACTCGCGCGACGACCTCGCCCGCCTCGTCCTTGAGCACCAGCGGGCCGACCTGTTGGGCGCCGGTCCACGAGAGGCGCAGCGTGGAGAGCTCGGCCGAGCCTTTGATGCGTTCATTGATGGCGCGCTCGGCGAACCCGCGCGCCGGCCCGCTCGCAAGGGAGGGCGCGAACACGATCCCCAGCCCGAGCAGCACGACGAGGATGATGAGGAGCGTCAGCGTGAGCTTGAGCAGCCGTCGCTTGGGCTTGGGGCGTTCGCCGGTCTTGATGTTCGCGTTGGCCCATGTCGGCGGCTCGGGCGCGGCACGGGAGCCGGCGCCTCCGCGATCGCGGGCGGCCCGCTCGAGTCGCTCGCTCCGCTCATCGCTCCGCAACTTCTTTCGGCCCATGCGCGTGGCTCCCTACGTCGTGCCGACCATCCGGACGCCACGTCGGCGCAGACCGATCGCCGTCCGTGCCTTTACCGCCAGACTATTCGCCAGGTGATCGCCTGTGATGCATCGATGACAGAAGCGTGAACAAGGAAAGGCCGCCGGACCGCGGTGCACTGGCCTTAGACGAACAGCACGCGATCAGGCCTCGCACGAGTGCCTAGCCCCCTACTCCTCGTCGAGCTTGCCGACCATCCACTCCTCGAGCTCGACGGGCGCCTGGCGCCCGAAGATCGTCACGAGCACGCGGATGATGCCCTTCTCGGGGAAGAGCTCGTCGACCGTGCCCTCGTAGCCCTGGAACGGGCCCTCCTTGATCGAGACAACCTCGCCCTGCTCGAAGGTGAACTTGATGACCGGTTCTTCTTCGGGGCGCTCCGAGTCGCGGAGCATCTTCTCGATCTCGTGCTCTTGCATGGGCGTCGGGCGCCCGGCGGTGCCGACGAAGTCGCCCACGCCGGTCGTCTCTTTGATGAGGAAGAAAACGTCCTGCGGGATGCGGCCGTCGTCCTCGAGCTTCATCTCGACGAAGACGTAGCCCGGGTAGAGCTTGGTCTCCGTGATCTTCTGCTTGCCGTTCTTGTAGGTCTTGGTCTTCTCGGTCGGCACAAGGATGCGGTCGACGAGGTGCTGCATCTGCTCGATCTGGATCTTGCGGAGCAGCGTCTCACGGACGGAGTTCTCTTTGTTCGACGCGACGCGGAGCACGAACCAATCCATGCCCTCCTTGCGCACCGGCTCGTCCGACGAGATCACGTCGCCCTTCTCATCGGGGCGGCCGTCGAGCGCGTCCTTCGAGAGCTCCGCCGACTCGACTGGCTTGGCGGGCGTCTCACTGGGCGTCTCGACCGGAGCGTCCGCGGCGGCGTTCGGGGTGGTGTCGCTTGGGGCGCCCTCGTCCGGCGTCGCCGATGGCTCGGCGGGGACCTCGATCGGCGCGTGCTCGTTCGACGCGTCGGTTGCGGCCTCGGTCGCGGAGGGGCTGTCGTGCTGCGGATCGTGCTCGGTCATGGCGCTCGTCCCTTCGGGACTTCGAGACAAGGCACTGGGGACTAGGCACTGGGCACTAGCTTGCGGACGAGCACCAGTGCCTAGTGCCCAGTCCCTAGTGCCTCGATCCGGCGTCAGCCGGTCTCCAGCACGCCCATCAGGCTGAACACCTGCTGGAACATAAGGTCGATCAGGAACAGTGCCGCGGCGATCAGCAGCGAGGCCGCCACCACGACCCACGTCGAGCCGATCACCTCGCGGCGGGTGGACCAGTTGACCTTCTTCATCTCGTTGTCGGTGTTGATCAAGAACTCGACCGACGGCTTGCGCAGCGCGATGTGCCAGTAGATGAACGCCGCCCCCAGCAGCAGCACCAGGCCAGCCGCGCCGCCCTGGAGATAGACGCGGCTGAACGTGTACGCCGTGCGAGGCTGGGCCGCGACCGAGGCGGAGAAGCTGCCGTCGGCCGTGCGGAGCCGCTCGGTGTCACCCTCGAATCGCTCGTCTTCCATTTGCGTGTCGCCCACGCGAACCGTCGGCGTGGCGGCCGACAGATCCGCCGAAACGACCGTGCCCGAGCCGATGCGCTCCAGGCCCGTCGCCGAGCGCTCGTACAGCTCGACCTGAGCGCCCTCGGCGACGGTCCCCTCCACACCCGCGACGGCGACGTCGTAGCCCGCGACGGGAGGCGTGATGAGGCCGGCCTGGCTGGCGGCCCACGCGGCGGTCGCCAGCACGAGCACGCCCGCGCCCACCGCCGTCATCACGCGGACCCAGTAGCCCTGCCCCGGTTTGTAGATCGCACCAGCCATGTCGTCCTTCGAGGTTTCCGGGGCCCGTGGCTTGGTCCACGCTCGGCCCGGATCGGTTCAACACGGCAGGAAGGACTCGAACCCTCAACCTGCGGATTTGGAATCCGCTGCTCTGCCAATTGAGCTACTGCCGTAAGGAAAGCACTCGGCACTGGGGACTAGGCACTCGTCTCGACGTTCAGAGCGTTCCTAGTGCCTAGTCCTCAGTCCCTGGCGCCTCTTGTTCTACTTCCGCTTGATCTTGTGCAGCGTGTGCTTGCGCAAGCGGGGCGAGTATTTTTGCAACCCTTCTTTCAGCTTCTCCGTGATGCCGCCCTTCACACGGATCTCGGTCCGGTAGTTCAGGTCGCCGCACTCGGTGCACTGGAGCCACACGTGCTCTCGCGCATCGGCTTTCTTCTTGGCCATCGCCAACGCTCGCTTTCTGGATCAGCGCTGTCTCGGGCGGCGTCCACCACCGGCCCGCTCGTGAAAGCGCCGCGACGGGTCTCCCCATCGCGGCGTGATCGTCTCTCGTTCGCCCCTACCGGGCGGCGTCCGCTTCGAGCCCAGGGCTCAACACGGACAGGGTTCCTATTCGGCCCGGACGGGCCGACACTCATTCGAGCCGGAGGCTCGACTCGGATCGAGTTGCTTACTCGATGATCTCGGTCACGGTGCCCGAGCCGATCGTCCGGCCGCCCTCGCGGACGGCGAAACGAAGACCCGGCTCCATCGCGACGGGCTTGCCCATCAGGTCGACTTCCATCTCGACGTTGTCGCCCGGCATGCACATCTCGACGCCGCCGAGAAGGGTCACGTTGCCGGTCACGTCCGTCGTGCGGAAGTAGAACTGCGGGCGGTACTTGCTGAAGAACGGGGTGTGGCGACCGCCCTCTTCCTTGCTCAGCACGTACACCTGGGCCTTGAACTTCATGTGCGGCTTGATCGAGCCGGGCTTGCAGATGACCTGCCCGCGCGAGATCTCGTCCTTCTCCACGCCGCGGAGCAGGATGCCCACGTTGTCGCCGGCGCGGCCCTCGTCGAGCGTCTTCTGGAACATCTCGACGCCGGTCACCGTTGTCTTGCGGCTCTCGGCCGAAAGGCCCACGATCTCCGCGTCGTCGCCGACCTTGATCACGCCACGCTCGATACGACCCGTGGCAACCGTGCCGCGGCCCTTGATCGAGAAGACGTCCTCGACCGACATGAGGTACGGCTTGTCGTCCTCACGCTCGGGCTCGGGAATGTAGCTGTCGATCGCGTCGAACAGCTCGTCGATGGGCTTGCAGATCGCGTCGTCGCCCGGGTTCTCGAGCGCCGCCTTCGACTGGCCCTTGATGATCGGCGTGTCGTCGCCGGGGAACTCGTACTTGTCGAGCAGCTCGCGGATCTCCATCTCGACGAGCTCGATGAGCTCCTCGTCGTCCACGAGGTCGACCTTGTTCATGAACACCACGATGTACGGCACGCCCACCTGGCGGGCGAGCAGCACGTGCTCGCGGGTCTGCGGCATCGGGCCAGAGTCCGCCGCGACCACGAGGATCGCGCCGTCCATCTGAGCGGCGCCGGTAATCATGTTCTTCACGAAGTCGGCGTGGCCCGGGCAGTCCACGTGCGCGTAGTGCCGGGTCTCGGTCTCGTACTCGACGTGCGACGAGTGGATCGTCACCGTCTTGTTCGCGTCACGCACCGTGCCGCCCTTGGTGATCTCGGCGTAGGTCTTGGCGCCCTGCACCAGACCCTTCGAGTCCGCGCGGGCGACCATCGCGGCCGTCAGCGTGGATTTGCCATGGTCGATGTGACCGATGGTGCCGACATTCACGTGCGGCTTGGTGCGCTCGAAGACTCCCTTTGCCATAGCCAATGCCTCCGCCAAGTGCGGTCCCGAATCACTCCGGGACGACGCCTCGCTGATTTGCCTCGCGGGGGCGTCGCCCGCGCTCTGCTTCGCCGAACCTCAGCCCGGCCTCGATTCCACCAGCCCCGGGGCACACGCCCGGGGCGAACGTCATTCTTCGTGCCGACATCGCCCCGGACCACCGCCCGGGACCACGCGACACATCCCCCCAGTCCCAGACCCCCATCCCACACCGAGCTGGGCCCCTCCCGGTGGCCTCAGGCCAGCATCCTCTCTTCCCCAACCCAGGCCGAACCCACCGGATCGACCAAAGGCCCTCCACTCTCTGCCCGCCCGCGTTCGGACGGCCTCTCTCAACCAAAGCCGCTGGTGGGACTTGAACCCACGACCTCACCCTTACCAAGGGTGCGCTCTACCGCTGAGCTACAGCGGCAGTGATCCACTGCCATCGGCGAGGCGCTCGGACGCCAACTCCCACCGGCGTGCCGAGCCCTCCGGTCCGCCCATCCGACGCACCGGCCACCTAAAGAAAGCCCCGTCCAGACGTCGCCGAACGGGCCGAAATGGTAGTCCTGCGCCTCGGCGGGTCAACGCCCCAATAAGTTTCAACTCACCGCCGCTGGCCCGCCAACTCGGCGCTGGCGTGCGCCCCCGCCGCCGGGCAAGATATCCCGAGGCCGCCACCGACCGACGCTCGGCCCCATCCCGGGTGCCACCCCCACCCCCGACCCCACTCCCGGTCCCGGCCCCACCCCGGCCCACAGGAGCCCTCGCGTGCCCCGCACCCGCCCACCCGCCCGGATCGCCCTCGCCATTCTGGTCGTCCTGACTCTGGCACACGCGATCTTGGCCCCGTCGGCCCTCGCCAGCCCGCTCTCCGACTGGGCCATCGCCGAGGCCGAGGCCATCGAGGCCGAGTTGTTCGACCTCGAAACCCCCTTGGGCGACGGGCCCGAGCACCCCGCGTGGCGATCGTCCAGGGTCATCGCGATGCTGGCGGCCCACGCCGACGCGCGGGGCGACCGAGCCGCCTGGGCGCCCGCCGCACGCGCTGTTCGCCTGGCCGCGCTGTGCGAGGGCGGGCGACGGGATCGCGTCGTGGCGATTTTCGCCGAGCGCCCCAAGCTGCTCCGCTCGTTCTTGTTCCTGTTCGATCTTCGGCACGACCGGGCCGATCGCGCGCTGAAGATCCTCGAGCGGCTCGACGCCGAGCACAGCCGCTCGCTCGAGCGATACGCCGATCTCGCCGCGGCACTCGCCGTGGTGCACGACCAGCCCGCGCCCCGACGCGTCAACGAGAACACCGTCGAGCCCGCCGACCCGGTCGAGCTGTTCGGTTACTTCAAGCGACACGAGCGGCGCCTCTCTATGCCCATCCGCGACACCGCGCCCGAGATGCTGGTCTACGTGGTCGATGTCGCCGCGGAGATCCGCGAGCTCGAGTGGGCGATGGGTCGGCATCGCGGTGCCACGCGCGTCGGCAAGCTCTTCCACACCATCGACTACGACACCCAGCACTACCGGCACGGGCACCCCAAGAAAGTCACCGAGGCCGGCTTCAATCTGCCCAACGTCGCCCGCTTCGGCGGCGTGTGTGTCGACCAGTCGTACTACGCCGAGACCGTCGCCCAAGCCCTGGCCATCCCCGCGACGACCGTGCGCGCAATCGGCTCCACCTCGGCGCACTGCTGGATCGGCTACATCCGCCCGCAGGGCAAGGGCGCGGTGTGGGACTTCAGCGAGGGCCGATGGGACGCCTACGACGATCTCAAGGGTGAGACGATCCATCCGCAGACGCGCCGGCGCATCAGCGACGCGGCGATCGCGCTCTCGGCCCGCGCGTGCGCCCAGCCGCGTGCCACACGCGAGCTGGCGATCGCGCTCGCCGACGCCGCCGGTTGGCTTGAGATCATGTCCAAGGCCCCCAGCGGGCGTCTCGAGACCGCGTGGCCGCCCGCGCTCCCGCCGGACATCGCCTCGCGACGGCGCTCGGCGCGCACCCCCGACGCGTTGGGCCGGCTCGACCTTCTCCAAGAGAGCCTGCGCGTGAGCCCCGCTTCGGCGAGCGCGTGGGCGCTCGTCGCCGAGACGCTCGAGGGCGCCGAGCTGAGCGCGCGCGAGCAGCGGCGTTGGTCCGAGGCCGTGCTCACCATCGCCGGACGCGCGCACGCTGACGTCGCGGTCGAAGTGCTCACGCCGCTCATCACCGCCGAGCCCGAGCTCGATGACCAGATCCGTCTATGGGACTGGCTGTTCACGCGCGTGCGCCAGCGTCCTGACCTCGCCGCCGAGGTCCGCCTTCGTCAGGGCGCCGCGTGCCTGGCGGGCGACGACAAGCACCGTGCCTGGATGGCATTCCGCGACGTGATCGATCGCTATGCGCAGGACGGCCCGTTCGTGGTCAGCGCCGCCGACGCGTGCGCCAACATGCTGCGCGCCGATGGCCGCCACGACGAGGCCGCCGATCTGTATTACATGACCTGGCAGCGCGTCGATCGCCCCCGGGGGGCGATGGCGTTCAGCCGCGCGAGCAGTTGGAACCTGCTCGGGGGGCGCACGATCCAGGCCCTTCGCATGGCTGGACGCGGCCAGGACGCCGATCGTGTCGAGCAACAACTGCGCCAGCGCGAGAGCAGCGCGCGGTAAACACCAGCGCGCTCAGCGCCGCCGACGCGCCGCCAGCCCGACACCCACGAGCAACGCCAGTGGCGAGCCGACGCCGGGAATCAGCCCGACGTCGAGCGTCGCGTCGACAAAGGCGCTGCCACCAAACTCATTGTCATCGGCCGCGGCAAACAGCGTGTAGACGTAGTCACCGGGGCTCAGGGGAAACGCATCATCGACGGTGTTGATGTTGGGGATCGGGGCCTCGTCTCCGAAGTCAAACACCTCGGCGCCGTCCGTGGTGGTGAGCGCCGTGAACCACGACCAGTTACCGCCGCTGCCGCCCGCCGAACCGGTGATGCTGACCACGGCGATCTCGTTGAGCGTGAAAAAGAAGTCCACGCGCGAGCGGACGCTGGTGAAGCCGTCGCCGAGAAACACGCCGGCGAAGCTCGCCGACGCCAGCCCGGAGAACGCAACGCCGCCGGGGGCGACGGTCTGCAGATCGCTTGTGATGCTCGATCGACCTTGAAAGCCGCCAGAGTCCAGCGGCCCCCCGCTGACCGTCGAGCGCCCGAACGGCAACAACGCGTCGTCGCCCTCCTCGACGAACGACTCATTCCCGAGCGATGTGCCGTTGAATGTGTCGGTGAGGCGATCGAGCGAGTGGAAGGCCTCAAAGCGGTAGCTGCGATCGGTCACGCCGCCGAGCGCGACGCCGCTCGCCGAAGCCAGCGCGAAGGTGGTGGTTGCGACCGAAACGCGTGTGGACGATGGCATAAACGAGCCCCTTGGTCACGAGTGTCAATAAACGCGAGATCTATTGATAGAGCTACCCCCGGATTGCTCGTCCACTAGTGAATCGGCGAGGTGTTTTGAGTTTGCGTCGTTCGGCCGCGACCACAAGCCGTACGCCGAATCCCAATCACCCAGCGGGCATGCATCGGCCCTTGGCCCATGCCCTCAGTTGCTCCACGCCCTCGCGCCGCGTCACGCTCAGTGGCGGGCTGGCTTGCAACGCCGCAACGACGTCGTCGGTCGCGAGCGCGCGCCGCTCACGGAACGCGCCGTGCAAGGCGGACACCACGCCCTGCTCGATCTCGGCGCCGCTGTACCCGTCGCTTGCCTCGACGATCTTGTCGAGGTCAATCTCCCGCAGGTCGCCCGCCTTGCCATCGAGCCGCTTGCCCAGGTGGATGCGCGCGATCGCCCTCCGCGCCGCGGCGCTGGGCAGGTCGACGAAGAAGATCTCGTCGAAGCGTCCCTTGCGCATCAGCTCGGGCGGGAGCGCCTGGATGTCGTTCGCGGTCGCGACGAGGAAGACCGGCTCGCGGTGCTCTTGCATCCAGGTCAGCAGGGTGCCGAACATGCGCTTGCTGAGGCCCCCATCGCTCGACTGCGCTCCCGCGCCGGCGAAGGCCTTCTCGATCTCGTCGATCCACAGCACCACCGGCGCCATGCGCTCGGCCTGACGCAGCGCGTCGCGCAGTCGGCGCTCGCTCTCGCCGATGAACTTGTCGTAGAGCGCGCCCGCGTCGAGCCTCAGGAGCGGCCGCTTCCACGCCGTCGCGATCGCCTTGGCGCACAGGCTCTTGCCCGCGCCCTGCACGCCCAGCAGCAGCACGCCCCGTGGCGGGGTGAGCCCCCACTCGTGCGCGTCGTCGTCGAACGCGCCCGATCGCGCCGCCAGCCACGCCTTGAGGCCCTCGAGCCCGCCGAGCGCGTCCAGGCTCGTTGGCGCCCGCACGAACTCGAGCGCGCCCGACGCCGCTAGCAGCTCTCGCTTCGACTCGATCACTTGCTCGAGATCGTCATCGGTCAGCGATCGATCGCTTGCGACGGCGTCGCGCACGAGCTCGCGCACACGCCGCCGTGGGAGCCCCACGAGTGCGCGCAGAATTGCCGACCAGCTTGACTTTTGGATCTTGATCTCGATGCGCTGGCTCTGGTCCACCTCGCGCAGGGTGGCGCGAGCAATCCGCTCGAGCTCCTCGTCGTCCGGCAGCGACAACTCGAACGCCGTCGAGTGCGCCTCGAGCCACGCGGGCGCGTGGCTCTGGTGGTCGACCAGCACGAGCCACGGGCCCGCCGCGGCGCCGGTGGCGTCGCAACGATGCACGAGATCACGCGCGGCCCGCGCGACCAACGGCTCGTCCAGGTGTGCCAACAGATCCAGCACGACGAACACCGACAGCTCGTGCAGCCGAGACTCGCTGAGCATCGCCGCCAGGGCGATCTCGGGCTTCATCGTCTTCGTGGCGTCAAAGGGGGAGTCGCCCGCGCCCACGCCCATCCCCGTTCGTCGGTCGAGGCGAGGGTCGTGCAGGCCGTCCGTGTGCGACCAGAGCCACAGCCGCGCCTTGAGTCGCTGCGAGGCTTCCCCCACGACGCCGAGGGCCTCGGCTTCCTCCAGCGTCGCGACTCGAACGCAGCGTCGTCCGCCCGCCAGCACGCCCGCGAGGCGTTCGGCGTCGGGCGAGGCGCCCATGCCCATGCCAAAGACCGGACTCATCGTGCACCTCCCACACGCACCTCCCCCATGCACTTCTCGGGCGACGCTCGGGCCGCTTGCACCGCCGACGAAACTCAGGCAGGCTACACGCTGCGCCGGCCTCCACGCCGGCGCCATCACGGAGACCCCCCATGTCCGACCTCATCGCCCTCTGGATCCCCACCGTCGCCGCGGCCGCCGCCTGCTTCATCCTCTCCACGCTCTTCTGGACCGCGCTCCCGCTCCACGACAGGGACTACAACGAGCTCCCGGATCCTGACGCGTTCAATGACTTCTTCGCCGCCCAGAAGATCCGTCACGGCGAGCAGTACATGTTCCCCTTCAGCCGCGACAAGAAGCACATGAGCACTCCAGAATTCCAGGAGCGCTACAACAAGGGACCGTGGGGCACGCTCCGCGTCTTTCCCGGCAAGGCCAACATGGGCAAGAACATCGTGCTGACGTTCGCCTACTTCCTGATCAGCTCGTTCCTCATCGGCTACGTGCTCAGCGTCGCGCTCGAGCCGGGCGCCGCGTTCGCCCGCGTGTTCCAGCTCGGCGCCACCGTCGGCGTGCTCGCGCACACCACCGCGCCGTTCCTCAACCACATCTGGTTCCGCCCGCCCGGGCGCGCCATGCTCACCGGCGTGGTCGACGGCGTGACCTACGGGCTCGTCACCGGCCTGGTGTTCGCGTGGCAGTTCCCGGAGGCCGCGACCAGCGTTCCGGCCTAAAGGCCCGCGACGCGCTCACGACGCGAATAACTCACGAAGCAAACACCTCGCGGCAGAACGCCAGATCATCGGCAGACATCGGCGCGTCCGACGCCGCGCGCACGTTGCACCGCGCCTGCCGCTCGTTTCGGAAGCCCGGAATCACGCTGCCCACATGCTCGTGCGCCGCGACGAAGCGGATCGCGGCCGAGGCGCGGTCCTCGGTCGTCACGCCGAACCGCTCGCCGAGCCGCGTGAGCTTGGGCCTGAGAGCCCGCAGCCCCTCGGCGCCGAACTTCTGATCGAGCTGTCGCCGCACGTCGCCCTCGTCGAACGCCGGGGGATGATCCGGATCGAACTTATCAAGCAGCAGCCCCTTCTCGAGCGGCGCGAACGCGACGAACGAGCAGCCATGCTCGCCCATCAGCGCCTGCACGCGAGCGCCGGGCGCGATGAATTGGTCGCTCATCATGCTCGCCCAGCTCTGCAGCGCGTCGGGCTTGAGCACGGGGATCGCCCGCTCGAAGTCCTCGTCTGAGTAGGCGCTCTGCCCGATGGCGCGGACCTTGCCCTCCTTCTGCAGCGCGCGCATGGTCGAAGCCGCTTCGTGCAGGTTGCCCGGCTCGCCGTCGGGCGCGTAGCTGCCGTGGTGGAAGTAGTACACGTCGATGCGATCCACGCCGAGGTTGCGCAGGCTCTGCTCGCACTGGCGCCGGATATGGAACGGCTCGTACGCGTGCGACGCGGTGCCCTTGAAGTGCCCGATCTTTGTGGCGATCACGAGCTCGCTCGACGACACCCCGAGCTTCTTGAGCGTGTCGCGCAGCAGGCGCTCGGCCCGCCCGTTGCCGTAGATGTCCGCGTTGTCGAAGTGGTTCACGCCCGCGTCGAGCCCGGCCTTGATGCCCGCGAGCACGTCGTCCTCGTCGACATCGCCCCAGCCGATCGGCTTGCCGTCGGCGAGGGACCAATTGGGCCCGCCCATCGTCCAGCAGCCGAAGCCGACCTCGCTCACCTCGATGTCCGTCCGCCCGACTTTGTGGTATCGCATCGTGCTCGCTTCCTCGCGTTCAATCGCGGTTCTTGTGGCGCTTGCGGTCCTCGGCCCGGGCACGATAGAGCCACACGAGCCCGCCAATCGTCACCGGCGCCACCACAAGCCCGAGCACCGCGATCACGCACGAGTTGAACCAGACAGGCAGCGCACCGCTTGTCCGCATGGAGTGCCACACCAGCCCGATCACCAGCCCCCAGAGCGCCAGGGCGCCCACCAGCGCACCCAGCCAGGGCAGCGCCGTGCGCACCTGGCTCTTCTTGCCCCTCGCGGCCCGGCGCACCGCCTCGATGCGCAGGTACAGGTGGCACTCCGGGCACGTCTCGCGCTGCAGGTCACGCAGGTTGTATCCGCAGCGCGGGCAGGGCGCGTCGCGATCCTTCAGATACCGCCGAAGCTCCCAGGCTGGATCCAAGCTCACCGGCACCCGCGGACTCTACCCGGTGCGAGAGCTTCTCATACGGGCCCGTCAAAAGTGCAAACGACCCGCCACAGGGGCGGGTCGAACGCTGGATCGCACTTGAGCTTTGGATCGACTAGCGTCGACGACGCGCGGCCGCGAGGCCGCCGAGCCCGAGCAATGCCATCGCGCCGGGCGCGGGCACGAACTTCAGGTTGTTCCAGGCGCCCGATCCGATGAATCGGATCTCCATGCGATCGACGTTGCCAGGGTCGAAGCCCGCGTCCTCGGTCGCGGTCGCCGCGGGCAGGCCGGGGCCGCCACCAAACTGGTCGGCGAGCGAGGTGAGGTCGAGCGTGGCCCACCCGGGGGGGTTGTTCGTGGGGTCGCCGGTCCAGTCGCTGGGCACGAGGTACATGCGGCTGTTGCCGTTGGCGTCGATCATGTCGATCTCGACGTCGTTTCCGCCGTTGATATCAAGCAGATCGATCGACTCGAGCAGCACGTCATCGGTGAAGTCGATGGAGTAGCTGCCGTTGTTGGTGGCGTCGTTGGGCGTGTCGAAGATGCCAGGCGTGGTCTGCGTCGGATCGCTGTTGTTCTGCAGGATCATGCCGTTGCCGCGGTCCACGAGCAGATCGGGGTCGGGTCCCGTCGCGTTGGGGCCCGCGGGGTCGGTGTCGAAGATCGTCGCGCCGAGGTTGCCGCCGAACGTCTCCATGGTGAACAGGGAGCCAAAGGCGAACACGGAGCCGCTGCTATCGGTGAGCTGCTGGCCGTTGACCAGCGTGTTGCCTTGACCGTCGACGGACCAGTCGACACAGATCGGCGCGATCTGCGCCTGGGTGGCGGCCGCGCAGGCCATTGCCGCCATCGTGGAGATCATCAATTGCATGGGACACCTCTCTCGGCCCGCCGGGCTCGGCGGGTCCATAACTCTGCTCTCGGGCTTTGCTCTCTCAATACACGCGTTCACCGGCGAGCGGGCCGCCGCCGAACGCGATGTCTCTCTGACGAGAATGTAACGGGCGGCGCCACACCCATTCCATCCTCAAATGTGGCAGGCTGGCGTCGCAAATAATTGCCTAAATTAACAAGCCAATA
>JBCAXI010000004.1:0-23805 GCA_038534175.1 Planctomycetota bacterium
GCTGGATGGTGCCGAGCACGTTCGAGGCGTGCGTGACACACGCGAGCACTGTGCTCGGGCGGCAGGCGTCGAGGAAGCGAGCGGGGTCGATGTATCCGACCTCATCGCACGAGACGATGTCGAGATCGATGTCGCCGCTCTTGGCGTGGCAGCCGAGCGTTCGGAGCACGGCGTTGTGCTCGGTGACGGTCGTGACGACGTGGGGATTTGACGTCTTGGGGCAACGCTGGGCAGCTCGAACGACGCCATGGATCGCCATGTTGACGGCATCCGTGCAGCCGTGGGTCATGATGAGCCGCCGCGAGTCGCGGGCGCCGACACGTTGCGCGAGTTTGATGCGCACGCGTTCGACCACATCGCCCGCGGCGCGCGCCATCCGGTGCCCGCCTCGGCCCGGATTTCCGGCGTCACGCTCGAGGAATCGAGCCATCGCCGCGCCCACTTCCGGCGGCTTGGGCCAGCTCGTCGCCGCGTTGTCCAGGTAGATCACGTCCATCCGCACGCAGGATACGGCCGCGCGTGCGGCGTTCCAAGCCGAACCAGGCCGGCCTAGGGCTTCGCCTCATCCGTGGGTTCGAGTTTGATCTCGATCCAGGCATCGGCGCGCGTGGATCGCAATGTCACGCGACGGCCCCGGTCTCGGACGCGTAAGAGATTCTCTTGATCGGGCGCGACCTCCCAGAGCAGGCGGTAGCTGAACCACACGCCCTCGACGCTTGTGGCGCCGGCCGGGAGCTCGGCCTCGAAGTACAGCCAGACCTCGTGGTCGCGCAGCTCCTTGCCGACCCAGCGGATGCGATCGATCGGCGGATCCCCGGGCGGAGGAGGGCGCCAGTCTGGACCCGGCCTTGCGCCCTCTGGCGCGAGCAAGAACGCCTCGGTGAGGTAGGCGTCGATCAGCGGGTCGATGCGCTTGGCGTCCATGTCGAGCCGCACGTTCGTTTGCGTGCGCGCGGAGAGCACCCGTTCGAGATCCTCCGGCCAGACGCGCATCGCGACTTCAAGGCGGTTCGTCTTGGGGTTGAGCTTGGCTTCTGCGACGCTCGAGTGGTCCGGGTGTGCCGCGGCGACCACCGCCAGCAACGAGATCCACGCGATCGCGAGCCCGGGACGCACCGATTAGTCCTCGCCGCCCGTGTCGGACGCGGACGAGACGTTGTCGCGCTCGAGCTCTTCCTTTGCCTCGCGCATCGGGTTGGGCGTGTCGCGCTTCCACTTGTACAGCTCGAAGCGAGACTCGACGATCCGGCGGGGCCAGTGGTTGTTCTCGACCTCGACGTCGGCGGTCTCGAGATGGGGATCGAACGTCACGCCCACGAGCTCGCGCTCCGTGGAGTAGAGCTTGGACACGCGCTCGTTGTCGCGTCGCCAGATCTCAGCGGGGATGCGGAGCTCCTCGGAGGGACCCGGTTCGAAGTGCAGCGCGAGGATAACCGGCGTGACGAGCCCACCCCGATTGCCGAGCTCGATCAGGTAGAAGTTGCGATCCACTTCGTAGAGCGCACGGTCCTCGTCGTCGAGTCCATCCAAGTACTCCTGGAACTCACGGAGGTCGCCCGGCGTGACGTCGAGCTCGTCGTAGTCGTTGTAAAAATCGAGAAGCGCCGGGTAGGCGTGGGTGCGCTTGGGCAGGTCGGCGTTGCGGCGCTCGCCCAGGGTCGCCGGCTCGGCGTCCCGCCGGGTTCGGCGCCACGCCTTCTCGGTGTCGGGGTTCTGGGAGTCGATGGTGAACTTGCGGACGTTGTCCACCGACACGTCAACGTGGTCGGTGGTGTAGTACCAGCCTCGCCAGAACCAATCGAGATCGACGCCCGAGGCGTCCTCAAAGGTACGGAACTTGTCTGCCGGCTCGGGGCGCTTGAACTGCCAGCGTCGGGCGTACTCGCGGAGGGCGTGGTCGAAGAGCTCGCGGCCGAGCACGGTCTCGCGGAGCACGTTGAGCGCGGTGGCGGGCTTGGCGTAGGCGTTGGGCCCGAATTGCAAGATGGACTCCGAGTTGGTCATGATCGGGACTTGATTCGGGCTCGACATGTAGACGGTGATGTCCTTCGGCTCGCCTCGTCGGGAGGGGTAGTCGTCCTCCCATTCCTGCTCGGTGAGGTACTGAAGGAACGTGGTGATGCCCTCATCCATCCAGGTCCACTGGCGCTCGTCGGAATTGACGACCATGGGGAAGTAGAAGTGGATGACCTCATGGATGATCACGGAGATGAGCCCGTACTTGCTGCGAGCGGTGTAGGTGCCATCGTCCTCCGGGCGGGGACCGTTGAAGCAGATCATGGGGTATTCCATGCCGCCCGTCGGGCCGTTGACCGATTGTGCCGTCGGATACGGATAGACGAAGGCGAAGTCGGAGACGACATCGAGCGTGTGGACGACGGCGTGCGTCGAGTAGGTGCTCCAGAGCGGCTCGGCCTCGTTGGGATAGAACGACATGGCCATCACGAGCTCGCCGCCGCGGTCCGACAGGTCGTAGCCCATCGCGTCCCAGATGAACTTGCGGCTCGTCGCGAAGGCGAAGTCACGCACGTTCTCCGCTTGGAATCGCCAGGTCGCCTTGCCGCCGGGCTGGGTCCGCTCGTTGTCCTTGGCCTCCTCTGGCGTGACGATGAACATGGGCGTGCTGGCGGTCTCGGCCTCGCGTAGGCGGCGGCGTTGCTCACTGGTGAGCACGTCGCCCGGGTTGGCCAGCACACCGGTCGCGGAGACGATGTGATCGTCGGGCACGGTGATCCGCACGTCGTAATCGCCGAACTCCAGCGTGAACTCGCCGCGTCCGAGGAACTGCTTGTGCTGCCAGCCGGCGTAGTCGGTGTAGGCGGCCATGCGCGGGAACCAATGGGCGACCTGGTGGATGTAGTTGCCGTCCTCCTCGAAGAACTCGGACGAGGTGCGCGAGTTGAGCACGCGCGTGTCGTTCATCTCGAATCGCCAGGCAATCTTGAACGCGAAGCGGGCCCCGGGCGCGAGCGGCTCAGGCAGGTCGACGCGCATCATCGTGTGCACGATGGTGTGGTCGAGCTCATCGCCGGTGGGCGTCTCTACGCGATCGATCTTCATGCCGCCATCGAACGTCTCGCGGGCAACGTGCCGACGCAGCGTGCGGAAGCTCATCTTCTCGAGCTCGTCTCGGGTCTGCGTGAGCTGCGCGTGCGAGTTGGGAGTGAAGTTGTTGCGATCGAGCTGGACCCACAGATAGCGCAGCGTGTCGGGGGACTGGTTGTAGTAGGTGACGGTTTGCGAGCCGTTGACGATCCGCGTCTCGTCATTGAGCTCGACATCGATGTCGTAGTCGGCCCGCTGCTGCCAGTATTCGTGCCCGGGTGCGCCCGAGGCGGTGCGGTAGTCGTTGGGCGTTGGCAGCAGCTCGTCGAGCTGGCGGAACTTGTCGTCCTGGCTGAACTTCTCGGCCGGGGCCGGCGTGGACTGGGCGGCGGCTTGTGGTACGGCTGGGGCGACGAAGAGGGCGGCCGCGAGCGAGGCGACGGCGAGACCACGAATCGGCATGGAAGACCCTTCTCACCCCACGCGGGGGCGTTCGCGAACGAGCATCGGTCGAGCGTTCCGAGCGAGAGAGCCGCCTGCCGGACTCGAACCGGCGACCGGTGCTTTACAAAAGCACTGCTCTACCAACTGAGCTAAGGCGGCGACGGCTGGACGATATCGGGGGTACGGACCACGGGCGCCCGTCGCGGGCTTGACATATTCATTCATAATGTGCATAATCATGCTGTGTCTAGGGAACGCCGCCATCGTGTGATCCGCCGAGTCCTCGAGTCTCGACCCGTGCGAAGCCAGGACCAGCTGCAGGGCGAGCTGGCCGAACACGGGATCGACGTCGCTCAGCCCACACTCTCGCGGGATCTACGTCTGCTTGGGGTGATCAAGGGCCCCTCGGGCTACGGCTTTGGCGCCGAAGCGGGGGCACGCGAACCGGACACCGAGGTCGCCGTCTCCGAGGCGTGCGCCGAGTTCGCCGAGTCCGTGCGCTACGCCGAGCAGCTCGTGGTGGTGAAGACCGGGCCGGGCCGCGCTCAGCCATTGGCGGTGGTGCTGGATGCGGCCTCTCGGTCGGAGGTGCTCGGTACGGTCGCGGGGGATGACACGATCTTCGTGGCGTGCGCGTCCTCATCGGCCGCGGCGTCGCTGGCCGACAACATCGCGTCATGGGCGGGGCTGGCATGAGCGTCCCGCGCAAGGCACGGGTGGTGGTGTTCGGCGCGGCCGGCTACACGGGCGGCGAGCTTGTGCGCCTGCTGGCGCGACGATTCGATGTCGAGATGGTCGGGCTGTTCGGTTCGAGCGCGAGGTCGGAGTCGGTTTCTTTGGCGGCAGAGTTTCCCTCGTTGCGCGGCATGACAGAGCTGCCCATCGAGCCAGCGGATGTGGATACGGCGCTGAAGAGGTCGCCCGAGTTCGCGTTGCTCTGCACGCCGCACGAGGTCTCGGCGTCCCTTGCCGGATTGCTCTGCGATCGCGGCGTTCGTGTGATCGATCTCTCGGGCGCCTTTCGGCTCGGTCAACCGAGCGCCTACGTCGAGCACTACGGGTTCGAGCACCCGCGGCCCGACCTGCTCGAAGAGGCGGTCTACGGATTGCCGGAGCTGGATCGCTCGAACCTCGGGGCCGCGCGGCTCGTCGCGGCGCCCGGGTGCTACCCAACTGCCTCGCTGCTTGCGCTGGCGCCGCTGGCACGAGCCGATGCGATCGAGGCGGGCTGGACACCCATCATCGACGCCACGAGCGGCGTGAGCGGCGCTGGACGCGGCACGAAGCGGGGCAATCTGTTCGGCGAGGTTTCGCTGCGGGCCTACGGCGTGCTCGGGCATCGGCACACGCCCGAGATCGAGCGATTCCTCGCTCGTAACGTGGTGTTCACCCCGCACGTCGGGCCGTACTTTCGTGGCATTCTCGCGACCCTGCATGTGCGGCTCGCGGGCGGGTGGGATGGCGATGGCGTGCGTTCGCTGCTCGAAGAAACGTACGCGGATGAGCCGTTTGTGCGTGTGCTCCCCAAGACAGACTGGCCGAGCGTTGGAGGCGTCGCGAGCACGAACATGTGCGACCTTGGAGTCGCGTGCGACGCCAAGGGGCACGCGGTCATTGTGTCGGCGATCGACAACCTGCTGAAGGGCGCGGCCGGCCAGGCGGTGCAGTGTCTCAACATCGCGCTCGGACAACCCGAGACCACGGGCCTGCTGCCATGAGCCGCCCGGTCGTGCTGAAGATTGGTGGCGCGATTCTTGACGACACGCCGCGAATGCGCTCGCTGCTCGGCGCGATCGCGGCACACGCGGGCCGCGGCGTCGTGCTGGTGCACGGCGGCGGCACGACAGCCGATCGCCTGCTCGCGCGGCTTGGCATCGAGACGCCTCGGATCGATGGCCTGCGATCGACACCAGACGAGGCGGTCGATCCCGTGGTCGGCGCCCTCGCGGGGGTTGCGAACCATCAGATCGTGTCGGCGCTCCGGGCCCAGGGCGGACGAGCCGTGGGATTGACGCTCAGCGCGGGTGGCATGACCGTCGCCCGGCGCCTGGATACGCGGCTGGGACACGTCGGCGAGGTCGTCGAGACGAACGGGAATCTGCTCGGCGTGCTGCTCGACCAGGGATTCGTGCCGGTGGTCTCCAGCGTCGGCGACGATGGAGCGGGCGACGCGTTGAATATCAACGCGGACGACGCGGCGGTGGCCGTGGCGAGCGCCTGCGCGGCCGATCGATTGGCGTTTCTGACCGATGTCGCGGGCGTGCTCGACGCCGAAGGACGGACGATCGAGCGTCTGGATGCTGAACGGATGGCCGCTCTTGAGGCGTCGGGCGTGATCCGCGGCGGGATGGGGCCGAAGGTGCGTGGCGCCCTGCGCGCGGCCGCAGCGCTCGGGATCCCAGTCGTGATCGCGCGCTGGTCGGCCGAGACCGTCGAGGCGCTGCTGGGTTACGAAGAATCGGTCGCGGGCACCAGCGTAGTCGCCGCGTCGCCGGCATTGGACGCAACGCAAGAGCCCAGCCGATGAGGAGTGCATCCATGTCGAACTCTCCCTCCGACGCCTCCACCACCGCCCCCACCGCTACCCGCCCGAAGGGCGGCCTGGGCCGCCTGTCAACGGGCGATGTGCTCAGCGTGGCGGACCTCTCAACCGGCGACATTGACGCGGTGTTCTCAACAGCCGACACGCTGGCGGACGACCGCTGGTCGTTTGGCGGCGCCCTCGATCGGCGGTCGATCGTGATGCTGTTCGAGAAGCCGTCGCTGCGCACGCGGGTGACGTTCGAGGTCGGTCCGGCCCGCCTTGGCGCGCATGTGATGTACTTCGACCATTCGAAGCAGCGCATTGGCGAGCGAGAGCCGGTGCTGGACTACGCCAAGAACCTCGAGCGGTGGGCGGACGCGATCGTCGCGCGGACGTACTCGCACCGCACGCTGGTCGAGCTCGCCGAGCACGCGTCGGTCCCGGTGGTGAACGCGCTCTCGGATCTGGAGCACCCGTGCCAGGCGTTGGCGGACTTCTTCACGCTGCGGCGCCGATTGGGGCGCGTCGCGGGATTGCGGCTGGCATACGTGGGCGATGGCAACAACGTGTGCCACTCGCTGCTGCTTCTGGGTGCCGCGCTGGGTGCGCACGTCACCGCGATCGGCCCCGATCGCTGTGCGCCGGACGCTCGCGTGCTCGAGCGAGCGCAGCGGCTGGCCGCGGCGAGCGGCGGCGGCGCGTGCGCGACCACCGATCTTGACGCAATCGATGGCGCCGATGCGGTCTACGCCGACACGTGGGTCTCCATGGGCGCCCACGACAGCGAATCTCAGCGAGCGGCACTCGAGGCCTACCAGGTGGACGCCGCGATGATGGCGCGCGCGACGTCGGATGCGGTGTTCATGCACTGCCTGCCCGCGCACCGCGGCGAGGAGGTGACGCCGGAGGTCATCGACGGACCCGCGTCGATCGTGTACGACCAGGCGGAGAACCGGATGCACGTGCAGAACGCGCTGCTCGCCCACCTGCTGCTGGGTACTTGAGGCCGAATGGCAAGCCTCGGAACACAGTCCTGGAGCGCACGGTTGAGCGAGGCCAAGCCATCGCCTGTCTGGCGGTTCACCGAGCGCGGTGCCATTCGCGCCGACGCGGCCGCGATCGCGCGTCTGATCGACACGCACGCGGCGGACGGCGGCACGCTGGCCCGCGACGCCGACGAGGTCGCCGACTCGATCGGTGAGTTTGTGGTCGTCGAGGGACGCCAGAAGCCGAGTTCGGCCGACGCGTCCGAGTGGATCGCGGCGTGCGGCGCGCTCGTCATGTTCTCGCCGGCGCTCGCGGAGATCCGTTCGGTCGCGGTTGATCCGGCGAGCCAGGGGCAAGGGTTTGGACGGCGGATCGTGGAGCGGCTTGTGGCCGAGGCCGCGATGCTGGAGATCGATCGCGTGGTGCTCCTCACGCGGGAGCCCGGGTTCTTTCGTCGATGTGGCTTTAGCGAGGTGGACGAGGCGTTCTTGCCGGTGGACTTCCTCGAGGAGATGATCGTCGCGCGCGGGCGCACCTGCGCTGGACGAGCGATCATGCTGCGTTCGTTGTCGTGACCCTCAGGCCGCCGGCGTGAGGACCTCGTACGTCCAGGGATCCGTCGGGCTCCAGTGGTAGCGGATGACATCGCCATCGCTGTTGGAGCCGAGGAGCATGACCGAGCCATCGGCTCCGGCCACGCCGCTCACGCCGCCGACGGGGGCCTCGGCGCCGTCGATGGTCTCGCTGAGCGCGGCGACCTCCCATGACTCGAGCCCCGGAGCCCACCAGTAGACAACCATCTCGCCGTCGTCGCGGAGGCCGACGACGTTGAGCGCGCCCCACGGTGTGACGAAGCTCGAGGCGCTCACGCCCTGGAGCTGCGGGCCGCCGATGGCGCCGGTGAGGTTGTCGGTGCGCCACTCACCCTCGAACGATGGCATCCACCAGGTGACGGCGAGCGAGCCGTCGGCGGTGACGCCGGCGAGGTTGATCGCGCCCCAGGTGGTGATGAAGGCGGTGAGACCACCGGTCATCTCGGGCGCTCCGGTGATCGCCGAGAGGTTCGAGGCCTGCCACGTGTCGAGGCCGGGCGCCCACCAGACGGCCTGGATATCGCCATCGGCGTCGAGGCCGGCGATGTGCAGGCCGTTCCAACTTGTGACGTAGCTCACCAAGGGGCCTTGGAAGTCGGGCGTGCTCTGGCCGTTGCTGGCGAGATCGTCCGCCGAGAGGTTCTGGAATGTCCACTCGATGGCGCCGGGGGCGAACTCTTGCATGAAGAGCACGAGCTCGCCCTCGTCGGTGATGCCCGCGAGTCCGATTCGCCCGTCGATGCTGGTGAACTGCGTGAGGCCGCTGACGGGCGTGCGGGCGCTGTCGACGAGGTCGGTCAGTGTCTGGAGGGTGAATCCGGCCTCGCCCTGGTCGGTCACGACCTGGAGCCCCTCGGCCGTCGCGAATGCGAAGCTCGAGGCGCCGGTCGCAGGATCGAGCCATGAGATGACGTTGCTCACAATCTCGGTCAGACCCAGCACCTCGCCCAGGTCGATGGTCTCCCACGCGCCGGTCTCGTCGGACTGGCGGAACAATGCGAGCGAGCCGGTCTCGCTCCGCGTGACCACCCAGCTCGATCCCTCGCCCGCGGCGCCCACCACGCCGGCGCCCGGAGCGGCGGCAAACGGGTCGGGCAACGGCTCGACATCGATCGAGACGATCACCGCGCCCTCGGTCAAGCTGACGCCGTCCGACGCCTGGAGGAGCAAGGCGGTCACAAGACCTCCGGCGTTCTCCGGCGGCGTCCAACGCAGGGTCTGGCCCGCTTCGAGCGTTGCCTCGCCCGTCACCGCGACGCCGTCGATCTCGAATGACCCGCCGCCCTGGATCACGACCTCGAAGATGATCGCATCGCCATCAGGATCGGCCGCGTCGGACGCTTCGAGCAGCTCGTCGTAGGTGATCTCGAACGGATCACCCGCGCGGGCGCCCGTGAGCGCCGCGACGGCGTCGAAGGTGGGCAGGCCGTTGACGTCCATCGAGAGCGTGCCCATGCCGGCGGAGTACTCGGCGCCGTCGAATGCGAGCACTCTGAAGGCGTCGATGCTGCCAAAGGCGGAACTCGCCGCCGCCCAGGTGAGCGTGTCGCCGGAGGAGATCGTCGTGACACCCTCGATGACGTCGGCGTCGTTGAGCGTGAGCGTCCCGCTCGTGACATCGACCACGACGAACTGAATAGCGTCCCCGTCGGCGTCGTTGGCGTTGAGCGCCGCGACAAGATCGTCGTAGGTGAAGCTCGTCGACTGGCCCGCCACGACGCCGCCGATGTTGGCGTCGGCGTCGACGATGGGCGCTTGGTTTGTTGGGACCATGGCCCAGATCGCCTCGGCCAGCGCGAGCACGTCGAGGCGTGCGAAGTCGTCGCCGGTATTGGTGACGTTGTCGTCCTCGTCGTCGCCGTCGTTGATGACCTCGCCCGTGGAGCCAAGGAGCGATCGAATCTCGTCGAGATCGAGCCATCGCTCGAGGTAGTGCTCGGCGATCTGCTGGGCGAGCACGATCGCGCCGGCGACCTGCGGCGAGGCCTGGCTGGTCCCGTGCATCGTGATCGTGTTGCCCGAGGAGCCGGCGCCGCGGATGGGGGCGCCGGGTGCGAAGGTGTCGGTCAGCGTGTCGCTGCGTTGGCTGAAGGGCGCGATGCGATCGGCGCCGGTGGTGTTGGCGCGGGCACCGCTGGAGTAGTTCCAGGGCCCGCCCGCGTCGTGGCTGTAGGTGGCGCCGATCGCGAGGGAGTACGGATCGGCGGCGGGATAGGCCACGCCCTCGTTGCTGGAGTAGTCGTAAAAGCGATTGCCGGCGGCCGAGACGACGGTGACGCCGAGGTCGGCGAGCGCCTCGATCTCGTCGCCGATGCCGTAACGCGTCTTGGCGGTGCTGTGATTGAGGCTGTCGCTGAGCGACATGTTGACGCTGACGACGTTGTAGGTGGCGGCGTTGTCCACAACCCACTGCAGCGCCTGCTCGATGTACCCGAACGTGCCGGCGCCGGTGTCGGTGAAGACCTTGAGGTGGATGATGTTGACGCCGGGCGCGACGCCCGGGGTGGAGCTGTCGCCCGAGCCGATGATGCTGGAGACGTTGGAGCCGTGCCCGTTGTAGTCGGTCGCGTCGTCGTCTCCATTGGCGAAGTCGTACTGATAGATGATTCGGTCGGAGACGCCGTCGCCGTCCTCGTCGGTGCCAAAGAAGGGGTGGTTGACGTCGATGCCGGTGTCGAGCACGACGGCGGTGTACCCGGTGCCGTCGGCGAAGCTGAACCTCGGATCGTCGCGGAGCGTGTCCGATCCCTGGAGCTCGCCCCACTGGGTGGCGTCGGGCCCCGCGGCGTTGCTGGGCCCGAAGCCGCCCCACTCGATCCCACCCCGCTCCGGCGCGAGCAGCCCGGGCACGAAGTTGGGATCGAAGTAGACCGGCGTGGCGGCCCCGGCGGCGATCGCGAGCGCCTCGGCCCCGCCAGACAGGACCAGACGCTGCTCGAGCGTCTCGATCAACGCCGGTCCCTCGGTCATGGACCGAGAACGCCGGGAATGGGCCCTCTCGGCCCGGGCGTTCGGAGTGCGTCGAGCTCGACGCAGGACAGTGGTGGCAGCCAAACATCGCGGCATGCGGGGTGTCTCCCTGCGGGTGCGGCCGACTCGCGCCTGGCGCCTTCCCGAGCCCCTCATTCGGCGATTCGTTTCACACGCACGCCCCCCGACAAGGCGGATGACCGGTTCGCGGACGCAGCGGGGGCGGCGCGATCGCGGCGTCCGGCCGATCCATGCCCGAGAACCCCACCGCCGAGGCCGACGAACGCGCCGATCGCCCGCCTCGAACGGCCCCCCCACTGCCCCGCGTACACTCGCGTCCCGAATTCCGCGTTCCGCACCCGTCTCGCACACGGTGCGCACTTCAAGGAGGCGATCCCGTGGACACCCATCCGAACATCCTCAGTGCGATCGGGCAGACGCCGCTGGTCAAGCTGAACAAGATCGTGGACGACACCTGCGCGACCGTCTACGCGAAGTGCGAGTTCATGAACCCGGTGGGCTCGATCAAGGACCGCATCGCCAACTACATCGTCGAGCAGGCCGAGAAACGGGGCGACCTGAAACCCGGCGGCACGATCGTTGAGAACACCAGCGGCAACACGGGCCTCGGGCTGGCGATGGTCGCGGCGGTCAAGGGCTACAAGTGCGTCTTCACACTGCCCGACAAGATGTCACAAGAGAAGATTGACATGATGCGGGCGTTCGGCGCCGAGGTGGTCGTGACGCCGACCGACGTTCCGGGTGACTCGCCCGAGCACTACGTCAACACCGCCAAGCGGATCGCCCAGGAAACCCCTGGCGGCTACTACGTTGACCAGTACCACACCGAGCTCAACATCGAGGCGCACCAGTACGGCACGGGCCAGGAGGTCTGGAATCAGACCGGCGGCGGCAAGTTCGACGTCTTCGTCGGCGGCACCGGCACGGGCGGCACGGTCTCGGGCGTCGGACGCTGGTTCAAGGGCAAGCAATCGCCGGTCAAGATCGTGGGCGTCGACCCGATCGGCAGCGTGCACTATCACATGTTCCACACCGGCACGGTGCCGACGCCGCACGTGTACAAGGTCGAGGGCATCGGCGAGGACATCCCTTGTCGCGCGATGGACTTCAGCGTCGTGGACGAGATGCGTCAGGTGAACGACAAAGAGTCGTTCGTGATGGCGCGACGCCTGGTGCGTGACGAGGGCCTGTTCGCGGGCGGCTCCTCGGGCTCGACGGTGCACGCGGCGGTCGAGATCGCCAAGGAGATGGGGCCGGGGCACACGATCGTCGTGATTCTGTGCGACTCGGCGACGCGATACATCACGAAGTACCTGAGCGACAACTGGATGCGAGAGAACGGCTTCATGGAGCCCGGCCCGGAGATGGGATTTGTCGAGGAGCTCATCGCGAAAAACGACCGCTCCACCATTTCCATGACCGACGACTCGACTGTTGCAAACGTGATCACGCTGTTCCGCCAGCACGGCGTCTCGCAGGCGCCGATCGTCGATGGGCACGGCAAGCCGATCGCGATCGTGCACGAGAGCGACGTGCTCGCGGGGCTCAAGTCGGGTGACACCACCCTGAGCGCCCGCGCTCGCGACATCGCGCAGCCGATCGGCGGACTGATCTATCCCAAGGCCCGCATCGAGGAGCTGTACCGCATCTTCGAGCACGACCAGGTCGCGGTCGTCGTGGACAACCAAAGGCTTGTGGGCATCGTCTCGCAGATCGACGTCATCGAGCACATGGCCGGCGCGACCGCAAACGGAACGCGCTGACACCCGACGCCTTGATCACACGAACACCGGCTCGCTTCGCCGGCCCAATGCCTTGGAGAGACCAGAATGAGTTCAAGCGAACACGCCGGCTTCGGCACGCGAGCCGTGCACGCGGGCCAGGCGCCCGATCCGTGCACCGGCGCCATCATGACGCCCGTCTACATGACCTCCACGTTCGCCCAGCCCAGCCCGGGCGAGTTCATCGGCGAGTACGACTACTCCCGCGCCGCCAACCCCACGCGCACCGCCCTTGAGGCGAATCTGGCGAGCCTCGAGAATGGACGCCACGGCCTTTGCTTCGCCTCTGGCTGCGCCGCCCTCGCCGCCGTGCTCCACCTTTGCAAGCAGGGCGGGCGCGTCGTGCTTTCCGACGATGTCTATGGCGGCACGTTCCGACTGTTCGACAAGGTCTATCGCCACTTCGGGCTGCAATTCGAGCAGGCCGATCTGACCGATCCCGCTGCCGCCGAGCGCGCGATCACGCCGGACACCGACCTCGTCTGGCTCGAGACGCCCACCAACCCCCTGCTCAAGATCGCGGACATCCAAGCGATCTCTGCGGTCGCCAAGAGCAATAACGCGCTGCTCGCGGTCGACAACACCTTCGCGACGCCGTACCTGCAGAACCCGCTGGATCTCGGCGCCGACATCGTCTCTCACTCGTCCACCAAGTACCTCGGCGGGCACTCGGACCTGATCGGCGGAGCCCTGGTCGTCAACGACGATGAGGTGCTCCAGCGGCTGAAGTTCATCCAGCTCTCCGTCGGCGCCACGCCGGGTCCGATGGACTGCTTTCTGCTCCTTCGCTCGACCAAGACGCTCCACTTGCGGCTCGATCGCCACTGTGACAACGCCGAGAAGATCGTCGGCTTCTTGGAGAACCGATCAGGCATCCGCTCGGTCGTCTACCCCCACCACGCGGCTCACCCGCACCACGACATCGCACAGCGCCAGATGCGTCGCGGCGGCGGCATCATCACGATGACCCTCGACGGTGGGATCGACTCGGCACGGCGGTTCCTTGAGCGGCTGCGCGTGTTCACGATCGCCGAGTCGCTCGGTGGAGTCGAGTCGCTCGTCGATCACCCGGCCATCATGACCCACGCGAGCGTGCCGCCGGAGCAGCGCGCCGCGATCGGTATCGAGGACGGGCTCGTGCGGCTCTCCGTGGGCGTGGAAGAGGCCGGGGACCTGATCGCGGATCTCGACCACGCGCTCGGTTGAACCACGACGAAGCACGCGACTCCAAAAACGAAAGCGGGCCCCGGCTCAAACAAACCGGGGCCCACGAGATTCGGAATCGGCGACTCGGGCCGCTTGAACTCAGGTTCGCGGCTTAGCCGGGCGTGCCGGGATCACCGTCGCACCCGCCGGACCACTCGGCGAGGTAGCACGAGAAGTCTGAGAGGTCCACGCCATCGCCACCGGTACCGGCGACGCACGTGCCGGAGGTGGTGATGTCGGCGAACGCGGTCGACAGGGACCACTCGGCGAGATAGCACGAGAAGTCCGAGAGGTCCACGACGCCGTCGCCGCTGCCGGGCACGCACGTGCCCGATGCGGTGATGTCGGCGAACGCACAGCCGGAGCTCATGGGCGCCGGGATCGTGATGAACTGGTCGCCGGCGAGCATCGAGAAGTCGATGAGGCGGGTCTCGCCGAGATTAGCAGCGATCATGCCCGGATCGGGCAGGCCACCGATGACCTGGTTGGACGCGAAGTCTTGGTTGCCCGCGTTAATGAAGCCAGCGATCTTGATGTCGCTCATGCCGTCCCAGCCGAGCTCGTCGAGATCGATCGCGATCTCGACACCCGTGGTCGCCGCGCCAGCACCGGAGACGTCTGGCGAGCCATCATCGAACGCATTCACGCCGCCAACGTTGCTGTTGTTGATCGAGACCTGGATGAGGTTGGGCGTGCCGGTCGGCGTCGAGAAAGCCGCGCTCATGTTGGCCTGGTCGATGAGCTGGTCGGCGAGGTCCTGCGGCGCGAAGCCGGTGAAGAGGTTCTCGACGGGCATCGGGCCGGTCAGCGGACCGACGTCGTCGAGCTGCGGGCCATCGAAGAGCACGGGGTTGTTGGCCGACTTGAGGCCGCCGTCGAACGCACCGTAATCAACGATGTGATCGACAGTGCTGATCGCGTCGGGGAGGATGAGGCGCCCGTCGTTGCGGAGCACCGCGGCCTCGCCGAACTGATCGACGCCGAGACCCGACTGCACGTTGTTGACCGACATGTAGTAATCGGGGCTGAACGCGGTGTCGAAGGTGAGGCCCGGGAGGACCTCGGTGATCATGTCGCAGTCCGGGCTCTCCGGGTCGGCGCAATCGGGATCGAGCGGATCGGGCGTCATGACGGTCGCGGTGCCCATGCGGTTCAGGCCGCCGCTGGCCATGCCGGGGTCGTCGCCGTTGGTAAGACCGACCTGCACGTTGTCGTTGCGCAGACTGTTCTGCCCGCCGCTCTTGACGTCAAAGAAGAGGTCGAGGCTGTTGTTGTTGGTCTCGATGTTGCCCGTGACCATCAGGTAGAGCACGTTGCTCTCGATGGTGGCGTAGACCGCGTTGAGCTCGGAGCCGAACGCGATGTCGGGGTCGGGCAACGTGATCGTGAAACCGCCGACACCGAGGGTGTTGGAGTTATCGATGGCGCCGTCAAAGCTGTTGATCCAGCTGGGCGTGCCCATCAGATCGGCGTTGACTTCGAACACCTCCTCATCGCCCGCGGTCTGGCCGAAGCCACCGTTCCCACCGATGAAGAAACCCTCTCGGGCGTCGCTCTCGGCGGGCAGCGAGTCATCGGCGAAGCCGTCGCCGTTGTCGTCGTTAAAGTCCCAGATCTGGGCGTAGCTGTAGAACGTCTCGAAGGGATCGTTGCCACCGGTCACAATGAAGTAGTAATCCGCATCGAAGCCAGCGGGAAGAATGAGCCCCGGGTTGGCCGGATCGGCGATCGCCGAGCAGCCGGGCTCGAAGCCCTCCATCATGTCGTCACAGTCGGGATCGGTCGCGTCCTCAGAGATGATCTCGCCCATGCGACCGAGCGCATTGAAGTCGATGTCCGGGTTGTCGCCGCGGATCTGGTTCTGCCCGACACCCGGGAGGGTGTCGAAGAACAGCTCGAGCTTGTTGAAGTTGGCCTCGAGGTTGCCGGAGAGCGTGACGTAGAGCACGCCATCCTTCGCGACCGCGTAGGCGGCGTTGATCTCCGAGCCATTGTCGCCCGGATCCGGATCGCCCGCGCGGAAGCGGTTGCCGTGGTTGGCGTCGCCGAAGCCGGTGAAGTTGTTCTGCTCAGAGCCCGCGAGCGCGCTGCCGTAGATCGAGTCCACCGTGCCATCGACCACCGGGGCGGCCTGGCCCGCGGTCAGCTCAACCGGCGTGAACGTGACGGCGTCGGCCATCAACGCCGGGGCGCTGAAGTCGAAGGTGCGGGGCTCGCCAAGGTTGCCCGAGTCGCCCGTGAGGCCGCCGAGCACCTGGTTGGAGATGAAGTCGTGGCCCTGCCCGTTGATGAAGGCGAACATGGAGATCTGGCCAGCAGGCATCATCGGGTCGAGGCCAATCGCCTCGAACGGGATCTGGATCTCGACGCCGGTCGTCACCTGCGTGGGATCGCTGCCCTGGCTGCCGACGGTGCCGGCGACGTTGTCGCCGAAGCCGGTGGTCTGATTCTGGAGGAACACCGCGGTTCCGTAGTCGGCCTCGTCACCAATGATCGAGCCATCGATCGTCGGCTGCGCGATGGCGGTGCCGGCGAGCATCGCCAGCATCGCCGCGTTCCAAGCAATTCTGTTCTTCATGGCTGACTCCCTCTTGAGCGCTCGGGTCTTTCGACCCACCGGTTCTCATCCCACCGATTCCTGACTCACCGAATTCTGCCCCACGCGGGCAAGCCCGACAACGATCGCCGACGCATCAATAGACTCGACGCGTGCGAGCAATTCACCCCCCACGAACTCCCTGAAAGATACCACAAACAGGCGTGTGATCGCCGGTCTGATGGTAAGATTTCAACTTGATTCGATCGGTTTTTATACGGATAACCCCGATCTCGAAGCCTCCGATGCACGCCGGAGCGTCTCAGAACGCCCCGAACGCATGGGTTGAATTCTTAGGATACTCCACCCCAGGGGTTTCTGCTTGAGGAATTTGACGGATTCGCGTAGAGTTATGGTGCATCTCGTGCGGTCCGCCGATTGAACGGCACGGCCGCGACGCCGACTGCGGCGGGCCGTGCGCGGCACATGTCTTGGTCCCCCCACTGTGGCGCCGGTTGGCTTGCCCACATTCTCAGGCACGAAGGAGTCGCTGATGCCCCACCGAATCGCTCGCCGCCGTGACGCACGAGACGGATTCACGCTCATTGAGCTGCTCGTGGTCATCGCGATCATCGCACTGCTGATCGGCATCCTGCTCCCGGCGCTGGGCCGAGCGAGGGATGCGGCTCAGGTCGCCAAGTGCCTCTCGAACACGCGGCAGATGAGCCTGGCGATGACGTACTACGCCAACGAGAACCGCGACTGGTATCCGCTCATCCCGTTCACCACGCCGGCGTTGCAAGCGTGGCGCGGGCAGGCGGGTCAGGCGCCGTTCCTGTACGACCAAGCGGCGTACGGCGGCGTCGCGGGGCTATTCAGCTTGTACCAAGTGGGCGATGGCGAGGACGTCGGCTATGGCGTCCAGTTCGACCCGTTTGATTCAAACGTCGACCGTCGACCTCGCTACGTGTACGCGAACAACCGGACCATCCGAAACCGGACGCCGCTGCTCCAGCCGTACGTCGAGGGGTTCGAGTTCCTGCTGTGTCCCTCCGACAAGCTCGACTATTACTACGGGCAGCGCCCGCCGCCTTCGGCGGCGTTCGGCGGCCCGGGCTGGAACTTCAACATGGCCCAGGCCACGCCGCACACGCCCGAGGCGCCCGCGTCTGAGGAAGACGTCGTCTATTACAACATCTCGTACCTATACGTCTCTGGAATGCGTACCGACGAGCCGGTCATTGTCACACCGGCCCCGCTTTGGGGTGACGAGACCAACGGGCCCGACATGGGCACGAGCGCGTGGTACGGCGCGGGCGGCGAGAACGAGGGCAACGCCAATGTGGTCAACACCGAGCCGGGCTTCTACGCCTCGGAGGACAACCACGGCGAGGACGGCGGCGCGTACGCTTTCACGGACGGGCACTCGGCCTTCCTGAAGGGGAACATCAACGAGACCTTCTACTCCAAGGACGGCGACAACCCGCAGTCGATTACCGTGATCGACAAGGACCGCGACCGCAAGACCTACATCATGGACTGATCGCCGTCGACGCCGACGGAACGGCTCGCCATTGAACCGCCACACAACCGAGGGCCGAGCGGATACCCTGTCCGTCCCTTGTCGACCGCACCGAACATGCCCGCATCGACCGCGAAGAAACGAGGCGCTCTCGTCCGGCTTGCGTCCGCGCAAGAAGCCGGCCTCGTGCTCGTCATCATTCTGATGATGACGGGCCTCACGCTGTTCGCCGGAACCAAGCAGGCGCCGGTGATGGACCCGGACACCGGGGTCGTCCAGCGCGACGCCGAGGGCAGGCCCGTCCGCGTCGAGGTCAATAAGTTTCTCGAGCCCGACAACCTTGTGCTGCTGGCCAACAACGCGAGCTACATCGCAATCATGGCGGTCGGAATGACCGCGATCATCATTCTCGCGGGCATCGACCTCTCGGTCGGGTCGATCTACGCCGTGGCCGCGCTGCTCGGCGCCATGCTGTTCAGTTGGATCAATAGCGACGCGGGCCCGCCTTTCCTTCAGGGCTGGCTCATCATCCCGATCGCGTTCGTGGCGTGTTGCGCCTTCGGCGGGCTCATGGGATTCGCCAACGGTGCGATGGTCGTCGGCTTCCGCGTGCATCCGTTCATCATCACGCTCGGCACGATGGCCATGCTTCGAGGCTTGGCGTTCGTGCTCACGCAGGGGCAGTCGATCTCGGGCTTTCCAGAGCCCTTGCAGGGCTTCATGAAGGCCGAGGTGCAGATTGGCGCGACGGGTGTGGATCCTGTGCCCATGCTGCTCATGATCGGCGTCGCGCTCGCTGGTACGTTCATCCTGAGTCGAACGGTCATCGGGCGACAGGTTTACGCCATTGGCGGCAACGAGACCGCGGCGGGCTACGCGGGCATTCCCGTCGGTCGCGTCAAGATCATCTGCTTTACCGCGATGGGCGTGCTGGCGGGGCTGTCGGCGTGCATATACGCGGGGTACTACGGTGCCGCCGAGCCAAACGCGGGCAACGCCTACGAGCTCCGCGTGATCGCCGCAGCCGTCATCGGGGGCGCTTCGCTCTCGGGCGGACGCGGCTCGGCGATCGGCGCGGTGCTCGGCGCCATCATCATCGAGCTAATCAACAACGGCATGATCATTCTCGAGATCGACCAGTCGTACAATCAAATCGTCATGGGCGCCGCGATCGTGATCGCGGTCGTCATCGACCAGGCCAAGGGCCGCTTCGTTCGCTCGGGCTAGACCTCAAGCCACGCACGCCGGCCCATCCGGCACGGGAGACACGCCATGTCGCACGCGCTTCGACCTCTCACGCTCCTCGCGGCCGCCGGGCTCGCAACGGTTCTGTTCGGCTGTGACGGCGCCGCCTCATCCAGCGATGGCGGCGCGTCGGGCGATGGGGCCTCGGCCTCCGGCGAGAAAGAACAGGTCCGCTACTCGATCGGCGTGATCGCCAAGAGCCAGTCCAACCCGGTGTTCCAGGCCGCTCGCACGGGCGCGGAGCGCGCGGCGACCGACCTGAGCGAGTCGCTCGACACCGACGCGGTGGATGTCACCGTGACCGTCGATTGGCGCACACCCACCAACGAGGACGCCCAGCAGCAGGCCCAGAACCTCGAGCAGCTCGCCTCGGGCGGCGTCAACGGCATCGCCATTTCGGCCTCCGACGCCGGCCTGCTTCGCTCGGCGATCGATGACGCCGTGGATCGCGGTGTGGAAGTGGTCTGCTTTGACTCCGACGTGCCCGAGTCGAAGCGTTTCGCGTACTACGGCATCGACGATGTTGAGGCCGGACGCGAGGTCGCCCGGCAGCTTGTCAACGAGATGGGCGAGGAGGGCGTCGTCGCGATCCTTGGCGGCAATCAGAACGCGCCCAACTTGCAGGCCCGCATCCGCGGCGTGCAGGAAGTCCTGGGTGAGCACGATGGCATCTCCATCAAGGGCGAGTACTACCACCCCGAGACCGCGACCGATGCGGCCCAGAAGGTGCAGACCGTGCAGTCGGCGAACCCCGACATCACCGGCTGGGCGATGGTCGGCGGCTGGCCGCTCTTCACGGAGAACGCGCTCGACGGCGTGCACGAGCAAGCCAAGGTCGTCTCCGTGGACCACCTGCCCGAGCAGCTCAAGTACGTCGAGGCGAGCCAGGTCCAAGCGCTCGTGGGCCAGGACTGCTTCGGCTGGGGCTACCAGTCCGTCGTGATGCTCATCGACAAGCTGCACAAGAACGTGACGCCCGAGCGCGTTATCAACAACTTTGAGCTCTCGATCGTCAATGGCGGAAACGTCGAAGAGTACAAGGGCATCTGGGATGAGTGGCTGAACCGCGACTGATCGCACCCGCCCTCCGAGATTCTGTAGCGAGCCTGTCCATGTCGAGTGATCCCCCACTGCTGCGCGCCCAAGGCGTGTCGAAGCGATTCGGCTCGACGCAGGCGCTGCTCGATGTCTCCGTCGAGTTCGCCGCGGGCGAGGTGCACGCGCTCATGGGGGAGAACGGCGCGGGCAAGAGCACGCTGGGCAAGGCGATCGCGGGCATCCACAAGATCGACGAGGGCGTGATCGAGCTCGAGGGCGAGCCGCTCCGGACCGGCTCGCTGGACGACACATTCGCGCGTGGCGTGCGGATCGTGCACCAAGAGCTGGCGCAGTGCCCGAACCTGTCCGTCGCCGAGAACCTGTGCCTGCACGATCTGCCACGCAACAGGCTCGGCCTGATCGATCGCGGCGCGATGATGGATCGGGCCGCGGCGCTCGTGCATCGGATGGACCCGAGCATCGATGCCAGGTCGCCCCTAGGCGACTTGTCCCCGGGTCGACGCCAGATCTGCCAGATCGCCGCCGCGCTCGATGAGGTGGGCTCGACGCCCAAGCTGATTGTGTTTGACGAGCCCACGAGCTCGCTGGCGATCGCCGAGGCCGAGCGGCTTATGGAGATCGTGCGAGAGCTGACCGGACACGGGCTGGCGATCGTGTACGTCTCGCACCGCATGGGCGAGATCTTCGCGTGCTGCGACCGCGTGACGGTGCTCCGGGATGGAAAGTTCGTCGCGACGAGCCGCGTGGCGGACATCGACGAGCCGACGCTCGTCGAGCAGATGATCGGTCGGCGTGTCTCGACGCCAACGCCTAAGACCCGCAGCCCGGGCGGCGAGGCCGCCACGCTGCGGTCGATGGCGAACGGCAACGGCGACGGACCCAAGGACCACACGCAAGACGAGACGCTGCTGGCGGTCCGATCGATCTCGAGCCCCCGCGGGCTCGACGACATCTCGCTCGAGGTGCATGCGGGCGAGGTGCTCGGCGTCGGTGGCCTGGTCGGCGCGGGGCGGTCCGAGCTGCTCGACGCCATCTTCGGTGTCGATCCGGCCGCGTCGGGCGCGATCCGTGTCGGGGGCGACGATATGCCCACGGGCAACCGCCGAGCGATGATCCGCTCGGGCGTTGGCTACGTGCCCGAGGACCGTCGGCGCCAGGGGCTGTTTTTCCAGCTGGGTGTCGGAGAGAACATCCTCGTGCCGTTCATGCCGCGGCTGAGCCGGGGCGGCGTCCGGGCAATGGGTGCCGAGCGTGAGCTCGTCGATCGACGCGTCCGGTCGTTCCAGATCAAGACCGCCACGACGTCGAGCACGCCCGACGAGCTCTCGGGCGGCAATCAACAGAAGCTGCTGATCGCGCGCTGGATGGGCCGCGACACCAAGGTCCTGCTGCTCGACGAGCCCACCCGAGGTATTGATGTGGGCACCAAGGCGGAGATCTACAAGCAGATCCGCGAGGCCGCCTCGCGCGGGCTCGCGGTGCTGCTGGTATCGAGCGAGATGCCCGAGCTGCTCGCCCTGTCCGATCGCATCGTGGTGCTCAGCGAGGGGCGCCTCGCGGGCGAGCTCCGCGGCGAGGACATGACGCAGACCAACATCCTCACACTCGCAACGCGCGAGCGAGGCCGCGACGCGGGTTGATCAGCGGACCGCGGCCTTCATCGTGAGGTTGGCGCCGTCGCGCCCGCTGGCGGTGAGCGAGCGGCCGTCGGGCAAGATCAATCGCACGCGCAGCTCGCGATCGGGCACAACGAAGTCGCCCTCCTCATCCTCGAGAGAGATCACAACGTCGGCGCCGTCGGCCTTTGCGAGGTAGGTGCGAAGGCTGTACTCGCCCTCGCGATACCCGTACCCATCGCCCGCGTCCTCATAGAGCGCGCCCTGGGCCTCGCCGTTCTCATCGAGCGCGATGAGCAGCGTCAACGGATCGAGCGGCTTCTCATCCACGTGCTGGGTCACGGGGCCGGTCGGAATGATCGATCCGCCGCGAATGAACAATCGCGGCAGGTTGATGTCACCCGCGTCGTCGAAGTCGAACTCGTTCCAGACGCCACGTGGCATCGAGACCATTCGATCGCCCTCGGGCGTGACGGCCGGGACGACGAGCAGGTCGGAGCCCAGCAGGAACGCGTCGTCCTCCGAGCGCAGCGCCGCGTCGGTCGGATCGGCGAAGAAGGCCGGGCGGGCCACCGGCAGGCCATTGATGGAGGCCTCGCGGAACAACGCGTAGAAGTACGGCATCAAGATGTAGCGCCGCTCGATCGCTCGCTTGCAACTGGCCTCGACCTCTGGCCCAAACGACCACGGCTCCTTGTCGATGTTGCCCTTGCCAGTGTGCCCGCGCGCGAAGGGAAGCATCGCGCCGACGCCCATCCATCGCGCGAACATCTCGGCATCGCCGTTGCCCGCGAATCCACCGATATCCGGCCCGTTGAACGGGTTGCCCGACAAACCAAGATTGAGTGTCATGGGGACAGACCACTCAAGGTGATCCCACGCCGCGACGTTGTCGCCCGACCAGGTCGCCGCGTAGCGGTGCCCGCCGATGAAATTGGCGCGGCTCAGCACGAATGGGCGCTTGTCCGGGTTCGCCGCCATGATGCCCTCGCGCGACGCCTTGACCATCAGCATGCCAAAGACGTTGTGGAATCGCGCGTGCGGCCCGGGCCCGCCGAGCGCGCGGTCCGCGCGGTGCAGGTTGTCCTCGGGCATGGTTTTGCTGGGCACATTGAAGATCGCCGGCTCGTTCATGTCGTTCCACACGCCATCGATGCCCTGCGCCATGAAGTCCTTGTACAGCGTGGCCCACCACTCGCGGGTGTCTTGGCGGGTGAAGTCGGGAAACGCACACGCGCCCGGCCAGACATCGCCTCGGTACGGCGTGCCGTCTGCCCGCTTGACCCAGTGGTCCCCGGCCTCGCCCTGGTCATAGACGAAGTAGCCCTCTTGGGCCTTCACGCCGGGGTTGATCATCCAGACCGTATGGAAGCCGAGTTCGTGCAGGCGCGCGTTGTGCGCCGCCGGGTCGGGAAAGTGCTGGTCGTCGAACGTGAACGTTCGAAAGCCGTCCATGTAGTCGATGTCGTGCCAGATGACGTCGGCGGGAATCTGCCGATCGCGGAAGCCGCGTGCAATCTCCATCACGCGGTCCTCCGGGTAGTACGAGTAGCGGCACTGGTGATAGCCGATCGCCCACTTGGGCGGCATGGAGATCGTGCCGGTGATGCTCGCCAATCCCTTGACCACGTCTTGCGGCGAGTCGCCCTCGATCACGATGACCCCGTGAGGGCGCCCTTCGGCCTCGAAGCGGATCTCGCCCGGCGCGGTCAGATCCACGCGCGTGCGATACGTCGTGTCGGCCAGCACGCCGAACGACGAGCCATCGACGCGCACCGCGAGCACCCAAGGGTGGCTCTGGTAGAGCGAGGGCGCGTCGTACCCGTAGCCGTACGCGTCGGTGTTCCACGTGATGGTGAGGCGGCCGTTGCGGAGCAGTTGTCCCGGCACCTCACCCGTGCCATAAAGCGACGTGCCCTCGTCGTACGCGATGACGCTGACCTGCCCGGGCGCGTCCCCGCCGTTGAGTGCGATGCTGGGGCGCACACTGAAGCTCGCCGGTGCTGGTCCGTTGCCTTCCATCGGGCGCTCGAGGGACATCGACGGCACCGCGAAGGCCTTCGCATCGGGCCCCGCCCAGAACCGGACGATGCCCGGAGCCAGCGCCTCGCTCATCACCTCGGCCCACGCGGCGTGGGTGCTCAGCAGCATCGCGAGCAACGCGACGATCGATCGAATTCGGGGCATCCAGTTTCTCCGGAGTTGAAGGCGCGCAGGGCCCACGCGGACCGTCGCCATCGGCACAAGGTCCGGGAG
>JBCAXI010000005.1:0-23701 GCA_038534175.1 Planctomycetota bacterium
ATCGATGGGCCGCCCGATGACGCCGCTGTCGTCATCGGCGTCGAGCAGGGCGCCCAGCGGGGTGCCCTCCCAGAGCGCGCGATACACGATCGCGTCGTGGTTCCCGCTGGCGGCGAGATCAAAGCCGTAGAGCAGCTCGATGTAGTCCACATCGAGCGGGCTGATGGATAGGAAGTACGGCGTGACCTCCAGCACGTCCCGATGCAGGGTGTACGCCTCGTCGAGCATGCCGGGATTGACCACGCCGCTGCGGATCGTGTTCGCGCGGATCGCCAGCCATTGGTTCAGCGAGGCGCCCGGCGCGGTCTCGAGCGCGAGCTCCTCGCGGTAGCGTCGGAACTGGCTCATCTCGCCGTGCTGCTTGCGGACCCGCTCGAACAGCTCGAGGACCGTCTCGCGACCGGTTGGCAGGTCGAGCTTCACCGAGACTTTTTGGTTGACGTAGAAGTCGGTACAAACCGCTCGCAAGCTGCTCGACATGGCGCCTCCGTGACCAATCGGAGTCTACGCCTCCGCGGCCGTCGCGATCAGTCTCGCGTCATCGCGGGCGGGCGCCCGTACGTGAGCGTCCGCCAGAGCCACTCCATCGGGCCGAAGCGGTAGCGCGCCAGCCAGGCGTTGCTCACGACGATGTTGAACAGCCAGATCGCGCCGACGACCCCGCCCATGGCGACGAAGTCGAGCTTGGCGTAGTAGCCGAGCCCGTAGCCGTAGAAGAGCGTGGTGCAGATCACGGTCTGGGAGAGGTAGTTGGTGAGGGCCATGCGCCCGACGGGGGCGAGGAGCCGCGTGACGGGCGCGAGGCGTCCCTCGCGGAAGAGCCAGGTGAAGAGCCCGACGTAGCCGAGCGCCGTCGGGGCGCCGCTCATGAAGACGACCGCGGCCCATCGCCCGGCGCCGATCGCCTCGTAGCCCAGCGCGTCCATCCGCCACAAGGCGACCAGGCTGAGCGGCAGACCGAGGGCCAGCCCGCCGCCGGCCAGCGCGAGCGACACGCCCGGACGCTCGCCTCGCAAGACGCCCGTGCGCAGCAGCGCCATGCCCAGCAGCATCACGCCCAAGAAGTACGGCATGAACAAGAACGGCAGGAAGAGCAGATACATGAAAAGCAGCATGAACACGCGATGTCCGAGCGCGCCGAGATAGCCGCCGGTGTGCGCCTCGATCTCATTGGAGATCGTGGTCGGGTCCCACGGGCTCTCCGGGGCGTCCGACGGCTGCAGGGTCGCGAGCTGGGTGAGACCGAGGTTTGCGAGCCATCCGTAGAGAATCAGCACAACGCCAACGGCAATCTGCACGCCCACGGGCCATCGCCTGACCCACCAGAGCGCCGCCAGCCCGAGCGCCGCGTACCACACGAGGATGTCGCCGTACCACAGTCCGATCGCGTGCAGCAGCCCGAGGCCCATGAGCACGCCCATGCGCCGGTACCAGAGGGCCGCGCCGGTGCGGAGGGGGCCGTGATCGAACTTGCGCGCGTAGTACACCACCCCGGCGCCGAAGAGCAGCCCGAAGAGGAACTGCATCTTGAAGCTGAACAGCACCATCATCGCGCGGTAGACCCACTCGTTGGGGCCCTCGAGCGTGTGTCCGAACTGCTCGATCTCGATCGGCGACTGCGAGATCTTGAACGGCCACGCGAACACGAAGATGTTCACCGCGAGGATGCCCATCACCGCCACGCCGCGGAGGGCGTCGACCAGCTCGTCGCGGTGCGCCGCGGGTTTCACATCCATCGCGCTCACGCGGCCTCCTCCCGGATCCACGCCAGGATCGACGCGGTGTCCTCGAGTGACTCGATCACGCGGTCGGGCCCGAACGACTCGAGCGTGCCCGCGGGCACGTGGCCCGTGGAGACCGCGATGACCCGGGCCCCCACCGCTCGGGCGGCCTCGATGTCGCGCTCGGTGTCGCCGATGATCACCACGTCTCGGTCTCGCAGGCTCCGCTCGAATCTTGCGTGGTACCGATCGCGGGCGACCTCGGGCAGGTGCTCACGACGCGGGTCGCCCTCGAAGGGGCACTCGGGCGAGTCGTCGCCCCACACGCGGATCTCAAAGGTCTCGACCGCGAAGCCGCCGTGCGTGAGCTTGAGGGAGCCGGTGGCCTCGTAGTTGCCGGTGAGCAAGCCGGTTGTCATGTCGCCTGCTTGGGCGACACGCGCGACCAATTCCGCGGCGCCCGGCAGGGCCTGAACGGTGTTGCGCACCGAGAGCGCCTCGGCGAGTTCCGCCTCGTACGCGCGCCGGAGGTCCTGGATCGCCTGGCGCGTGGGCTCGACGCCGTTGCGAGCGAGCACCTCCCGAAGCAGCACCGGGTCGATGCCGCCGCCGGGCTTCACGTCGGATGCGCGGAATGCTGGCCCGTGAAGGCGACGCCCGGCCGCCTCGATCGAGCCCATGCCCACGCCCTCGCTGAGCAGCAGCGTCCCGTCGATGTCAAACAGCACCAGCACGCGAACCTCCTCGTCGATCGATCTCTTCGGCTCACCGGCCAGGCATCGATCCATCATCATCCACGGATGGCAAAGCCGTCCTCGCCCAGTTGGGTCGGCTCGTCGGACACGACGTGCTGATTGATGCGCCCCGGCGTCTCACGCAGCGTTCGTTCAACGAACGCCTCCACATCGCCCCGCCCGCCCTGGATCTCGGCCCGCACGTCGCCGTTCGACTCGTTGCGCACCCAGCCGCTGACGGGACAGCCGCGCGCCAGCGACGCGACGGTCGCCCGGAAGCCCACGCCCTGCACTCGACCGGTGTACACAACCGACCGCCGCACGGGTGACGCCGCCTGATCCGCATCCTGGCCCATACCGGACGTTGTACCAACTCGGGCCGGGGAGGGCTTGCCCAGCCACCGCAATCGCTCCGACCCGGCGCCGAATCGACCGTCGGGCCGACGTTTCCTTGCTTGGCTGGCCGCTCGCGGGGTCGGTGCTACCGTGCAGGATGGCTCCGAGCCCGTGTTCCCGCGGGTGCTCTGAGGTGCGAGGAATCCGAAGACGCCATGCCCCCCTTTGACGGCCAAGACGACGCCCGACGAGTCCGCGACGCGGCCGACATCGTGCAGGTGGTCTCGGACCACGTGGCCCTCAAGCCCAAGGGCCGCGAGTACGTCGGGCTGTGCCCCTTCCACGACGACCGGAACCCCTCCATGAGCGTGGTGCCGGCCAAGCAGATCTTCCACTGCTTTGTGTGCCAGACCGGCGGCGACGTGTTCAGCTTCCTGATGAAGCTGCACGGGATGGACTTTCCCGAGGCACTCAAGCTGCTGGCGGATCGCTTCGGCGTGCCGCTCACGCCGCGACGGCCGCGGGGCGAAGGCTCGGCACCCCCGAGCGAGGACCACGGCGTGACCCGCGCCGACATCGTCGCCGCCAACCAGACCGCGGCGGCGTTCTTCCGAGCGATTCTGAGCCACCCCGCGCACGGCGCCGCCGCGCGAGAGACCATCGAGCGCCGCGGCATCAGCCCCGACATGGTCGAGACCTTTCTTCTCGGTGCCTCGCCCGATCGCTGGGACGGACTGATGACCACCGTCGAGGGCAAGTCGCTGCCGATCGATCACTTCTCCGCCGCCGGCCTTGTGAAGGCGCGCGAGTCGGGCGGGCACTACGACGCCTTTCGGCATCGCCTGATGTTTCCGATCAGCGACCAAACCGGGCGGGTCGTCGCGTTCGGCGCGCGCAAGCTGCGCGAGGAAGACGAGCCCAAGTATCTCAACAGCCCCGAGCACGCCGCGTTCGACAAGTCGTCAACGCTGTACGGCCTGCACCAGTCGCTCAAAGGCATCAAACGCACCAACACCGTCATCGTGACCGAGGGGTACACCGACGTCGTGGCGTGCCACCAGCACGGGTTCGACTACGCGGTCGCCGCGCTCGGCACGGCCTTCACTGAGCGGCACGCGCAGATGCTCGGGCGCCTGCTCGACGTCGGGGGGCGCATCGTGCTGCTGTTCGACTCCGACGAGGCCGGGCAGCGGGCCGCGGACCGCGCCACGCGGATCCTGTTCAGCCAACCCAACGACGTGCGCGTCGCGACGTTCGGCAGGGAGGTGCCCGCCAAGGACCCCGATGAGCTGCTCAAGTCGCCCAATGGCGGCGAGGTGTTCCAACGGGTCATCGAGAACGCCCGCGAGCTGCTGGCGTTCCGCTTCGATCGCCTGCGGGCCCGCATGGCGCCGATGGACCGCATGGGCCGGGCGGCGCTCGTCGAGCAGGAGATCCGAGAGCTGGCCGAGCTGGGCATCCGTCGGCTGTCGCCGATTCGGAAGAAGGTTGTGCTCGATCAGCTGGCGGAGCTTTCGGGCTTGGACCAGGGGCAGATCGCGGGACTGATCACCGCGACGCGGGTGCGCGAGCCGCGCGGGGAGCCCTCCGGGTCCTCGGCGGCCAGCAGCGGCCCGCCCTCACCGATCAGCAGCCCCGCGCAGCACGCGTTGGGGTGCGTGCTGGCCGAGCCGGGCCTGCACGCGAGTCTAGAGCGAGCGGACCTGCCGATGATCGGACCGGACGCCTACCGTTCGGCTGCGGAGGCCGCGGTGGCTCGCGCCGTTGACGACATCGTCAGGGACGGCGCCCAGCCGGGGCTCTCCGAGGTTCTCGTTCGCGTCCAGGACCCAGAGGTCACTTCCGCGGCCGTGCGACTCCAAGCCCACGTCAGCCAGATCACCGAGTCCAAGCCGGAGCGGCTCTCGCTGTTGTTTGAAGACTGCGTGCGGCAGCTACGCCGCTCGGTGGTGTCGGATGAGGAGCCCGCCGAGGTGTCGGTGTCGGAATTAGAGGCAAGAATCGCCGCCCAGAAGGCGAGGGGCCCCGACACACGCCGGCTGCCCAAGCCCAGTTAAATCAGGCACCGGGTCGTTCGAACATCAGCCCGGTCGAGACGAGATCACGAGAGAGAAGGACCCCCGCGGACGGCCACTTCGGCTCGGGCGGGACGCACGGAAGCGAAGAGGAAAGGCAGGACGAGCATGTACAGCCTCATCGACGAGCTCCATCCCGCGGTGGTCGGCCTGATCAATCTCGCGCGGGGTCGCGGCTGGCTCTCCTACGAGGAAGTCAACAACACGCTGCCCGACGAGATGGTCGACCCGCGGCGCATCGACGAGCTGCTCGTCGTGCTTGACGCGTTCGGCATCGAGGTCGTCGACGAGCTCGAGTACCGCGCCCGTCTGCACCGCCTGCGACTCGAACGCGGCGAGGAGGGCGGCCAGAACCCGCTGAGCGACCTGCAGCTCAACCGCCCGGTGTCGAACGCCGCCAAGCCGCACCGCGCGATGTCGGTCGCGGGCGGCGAGCGTGCCAACGAGGCGGCGGTGCTGCAGAAGAAGATCGCCGAGATCGCGCAGGCTGACGCGTTGGCCGAGGCCGAGCAGCAGAACCAGGACGACGCCGACGCCGCCGCCGAGGTGGCCCAGCTTCAGAAGGAGCTGGAAGAGGCCGTCGCGGACGACAACGCCGGGAAGCGCATCGACGACCCCGTGCGGATGTACCTGACCCAGATGGGGTCAATCCCGCTGCTGACTCGCGAGGAGGAGATCCGCCTGGCGAAGAAGATCGAGACCACGCGGATGATTTTCCGGCGCCGCTGTCTGGAGTCGGACTACATACTCAGCCAGGCCGCGGAGACGCTGCGGCTCGTGCACAAGGGCGAGCTGCCGTTCGACCGAACGATGCGCATCAGCACGGCCGAGGAGAACGCCAAGGAGAAGATCGCCGCCCGGATCCCCTACAACCTCAAGACGATCGAGCGCCTGCTCGACCTCAACCGCGAGGACTGGCAGACGATCTGTGAGCTCGGCAAGAGCGAGCAGAAGAAGCGCCGCGAGATCACGCAGCGCATCTCGACGCGCCGACGCCGACTCGCGGCCCTCACCGAGGAGCTCTGCCTCCGCACCGGACGCATCGTGCCTCTGATGCGCAAGCTCCGATCGATCACCAAGAAGATGACCGACCTGCAGGCCCTCATCGAGGACACCAAGAAGCACCCCAACCGCCACGAGCCCGAGGACGTCGCGGTCATGCATGAGGAGCTCGACGGGCTTCGCTCGCTGACGCTCGAGCATCCCGAGGACCTGGGGAAGCGCGTCCACTCGATCAACACCGTGTTCTGGGAGTACGAGCAGGCCAAGCGCGACCTCTCGGGTGGCAACCTGCGTCTGGTGGTCTCCATTGCCAAGAAGTACCGCAACCGAGGGCTCTCGTTCCTGGACATCATCCAGGAGGGCAACACCGGCCTGATGCGCGCGGTCGACAAGTACGAGTACAAGCGCGGCTACAAGTTCAGCACCTACGCCACGTGGTGGATCCGCCAGGCCATCACCCGCGCGATCGCCGACCACGCACGAACCATCCGCATCCCGGTCCACATGATCGAGACGATGAGCAAGCTGCGGAACATCCAGAAGGCCTACCTCCAAGAGAAGGGCGTCGAGCCCACGATGGAGGAGCTCAGCGAGCTTGCCTCGATGTCGCTCGAAGATGTGCGTCGCGTGATGAAGATCTCCAAGCAGCCCGTCAGCCTCGACCGACCCGTCGGCGAGAGCGAGGACTCGTACTTCGGCGACTTCATCGAGGACGAGCGCCAGGACGCGCCCAGCGAGGCCGCGGCTCAGGAGATGCTCAAGCAACGCATCGAGGGCGTGCTCAAGACGCTCACGTACCGCGAGCGCGAGATCATCAAGCTCCGCTACGGCATCGGCGACGGATACACCTACACCCTCGAGGAGGTCGGGCGCATCTTCAAAGTGACGCGAGAGCGCGTCCGCCAGGTCGAGGCCAAGGCGATCCGAAAGCTCCAGCACCCCGTCCGCGCCCGCAAGCTGCAGGGCTTCGTCGAGGGCTCGGTGTACAAGGAAGTGCGGACGGAATCGCCGGAAAGCTAGCCGTCCAGCGCGAACGCACGCTCAGGATGACTCGGCGAGGGCCTCAAGCAGCCGCAGGTACGGCGCGCCGATCGCCACAGCCACGAAGAGCACCCCGAGGCCGCACGCCAACGCGAGCAATAGCAGCAGCAGGCGAGGCCCGCTCGAGCGAGGCTTGGCACACGCCACCATGACCGGCACGAGGAACGCCACCAGATACAGCGGGCCAACGAGCCAAACGCCTGCGAGCCCGCCGTCGGCGCCGCGAAGCCATCGGCTCGCGTTGATCGCTGCGATCGCGAGCACCGGAAGCGCCACGCCGAAATCGGTAAAGACGGCTTCCATCCGCGGCGTCACGAGCATCAACCCGAGCGCGAGCCCGATCCACAGCGGCAAGGCGAGACCGAGCAGCACGATCGGCGGACGACGCTCACGCATGGGTCACTTGCTCTCAACACGGGCCCCCGCCCACGGGCTCCCGGCACGACTGAGCGTGAGTCTACGGGCGAGTTTCCGAGGGCAGCTGATCGGCGGGCGTGGTTGCCCTTCATTGGTGGCGATTCCATGATCGCCGAGCGCACGCCGGCGTCGCAACACCCATCGGAGTGGGAAGCGATCCGAAGGCGACGGTGACCCGCGTGATCACGTGCAACTCATCCATCGCACGCGGGCGTCCACGCCGATGCCGCGGTCGCTCAACGCCCGAGCGATACTGTCAAACAAGAATTAGTCCAACTTGTCAGTGCACCGCCACGGAATTCGATGCCGTCAAACCAACCCCATGCGACGCAGGGGGGGCGACCGGACCTCGAACCTCAGAGATTTGGTCACGAACGCCCGGTTGGCCTTTGTCACGCGAGCGCTTCGGGAGAGAATGGGTGCATACCCAGGACGGGGTGCCGGTATCCCTGTCGTAGAAGACTGATGAAATCTGTTTGGTCGGATACCGAACAAAGGCCCGGGCGGGCACACTCGGGGCGCGACATCTGAAGAACCGCACGGAAGGGAGTTCCACATGAACACCACGCTCACACTCGCATCGGTTATCGCGACCCTCGGTCTGATGGCCGCGCCGAGCCTCGCCTCGCCTCGCCACTACGCGCCGCCGCCCAGCGATTGCCATGTCTATGGCAAGGTGCACCACAGCCCGGTGATCCACCGCTCGCACGGCGTGCACCGCACTCACGGCCACATCGCCCATGCCGGGCGCGTGACGCACGAGACGCACTACGTCACGCGGCACACGACACGCTCGCACCACGGCGATCGTTACTACACCCGAAACGACTACCGAGGCGATCGTTATCACACGCCGAAGCGCGTCTCGAGGCACAACACCTGCGACAGCCGCAAGGTCGTCCGGCGCGACGTGCACCACAACCGTCGCCATCGCGACCATCACTACGTCGACCGAGCCCCGCGTGTGGGCGTGTCGATCTCAATCGGCAGCCGACACGGACACTACGGCCGCCACTACAAGCCCCGCTACCGCGGGCACTCGGCGCACATCGGGTATCGCTCGCACGCGCCGCGGTACGGCTACCACCGCAGCCATCGCCTGCGTGGCTGCCGCTAAGCCAATCCTCACAACGTGACAATCGCGCAGCCCCACCCGGGGCTGCGTTTCTTTTTGGCCCTCGGGAATACGCGCGTGAGGTGATCGCGGGTGTGTCACGCGATTGATTGATCGCACGAACACCGCGAACAACCGGCGCGCCGCACGTGTTTGATCCGGGTCGGTTCGAGCGAGCGTCGCTCAGACAGACACGCACAAAGCCGTGCAGTTCAAACCCGCCGAGACACTCAAGCCTTCGACGGAGACACGCAGGAACACGCCAGGGAGACGTTGCCATGATGAAGCTCACCACCGCCATCGCCGCCAGTTTGCTCGCCGTTGGGTCGATGGCGCCCGCGGCCGTCGCGGGCGGCCCCGTCTTGAGCATCGCCATCGGCGACGCGTCCCACGCTGATCGGCACTTCGATGGTCACGTGCGCTCGGTGTCGTATGGCAAGCCGCACTTCAAGAGGCACGGGCGATTCGGCCACCACCTCGGCCACCACCGGGGCCTGAAGGGCAAGCGGTTCGGACATCAGTACCACGGGCCTCGCTTCTACGGCCGCGGGCTCCACCGCGGAACGTTCGGCCGCACCCATGCGACGCGTAGTTTCCACCGAAATTCCGATCGGGCCTTTGGCCGGGGCTTCGATCGCGGGTTCGATGCCGGGTTTGAGCGTGGCGTCAGCAAGAGCGTTCGCAAGGGACTCAGCAAGGACCTGCATCGCGGCGCCAAGCGGAGCATCCATCGCGGCGTCGATCAAGGCCTTGATCGTGGCGTCCGGCGGGGCTCGCGGCACGGCGTGTCGCGAGGCTTCGATCGACGGTCCGATCGTGGATTGCATCGGGGCGGTCATCGCGTGACGCGAGGCCATGTCGCCCGCGGGTTTGATCGCGGCGTGCGGGATCGTGGTTTCCGTGGGAACGCGCGGCGCCGCTGAGCCGGTCCTGCGAACGAATGCCTGTTGTGCCTCGGGTCGCCGTCCTCGTGGGGCGGCGGCCCGCTTTCTCGCGCCCGGCATGGCACAATGCGACCATGTCGCACCTGATATCACGCCTCACATCTCATGCCATGTTGAGCCGCCTGCTGCTTCTCATCGCGATTGGCGCCCTGTCGGCTTGCTCGCAGCGTCAGACCCGCTGGACGATCGACCCGAGCTACCGCGCGCCGACCCAGAACGCTGGCACCTCGGCGCCCAAGGCTCGCAACGCGACCAAGCACTACGTCTTCACGTCGTTCCGAGATGTGCACCCGCCGACCACCCACCTGCTCTATTCGAACGACGGCTATCGATGGCGAACGCTGTTCGATGATCGCCCGATCCTCGCGGCCAAGCCGGGCATGCGCGATGCGCACCTCTCCCGCGGCCCCGGCGGCACGTTCCACATGCTGTGGACCAACGCCGACTTCGGCGAGTTTGTCCCCACCATCAGCCACGCGTGGAGCCGGGATCTCGTGGAGTGGTCCGAGCCGCGCCACCTCCCTGTGATGGCGAGCGTGCCTGGGGTGCGGCACTGCTGGGCACCCGAGGCGTTCTACATGCCCGATCGTCGCGAGTGGCTCGTGCACTGGTCGAGCACAGTGGACGGCTTCGCGCCGCCGGAGACGGCCTGGGGCGAGCCCGTCGGCAACCATCGCATCTGGGCCGCCACGACCAAGGACTTTCGAGGCTTCAGCGAGCCGTTCGCGTTGTTCGATCCCGGGTACACGGTGATCGACTCCACGATTCTGCCGGTCGAGGGCGCCCTCGGGACCAGCTATTACCTGTTCTTCAAGGACGAGCGACGCGAGCCACGCCAGAAAGCGATCCGGGTCGCGACGGGCTCGTCGCCGATGGGGCCGTGGTCCGAGCCGTCCGACACGCTCACCCGCCCATGGAGCGAGGCGCCCTCCGCGATCCGAATCGACGGGGATTGGATGCTGTACTGGGACGCGTACTCGAAGGGTTTTTACGGCGGGTCACGGTCCGCTGACCTGATGACCTGGGACGACATCACGCGCCGCCTTCGATTCCCACCGGGACATCGGCACGGGTCGGTGCTCGAGATCGACGCCGAGACCGCCCGACGCCTGCTGGAGGCCGACGCCGGAGCATCAAGCTCCTAGGCTTGGGCGATGCTCCGATCCGTCCTGCACTCCAAGATCCACATGGCGACCGTGACCCGCGCGAATCCCGACTACGTCGGGTCGATCACGATCGACGCCGATTTGCTCGTGGCGACAGGGATGCGCGTCTCCGACCGCGTGCTCATCGCCAATTGCCGAAACGGGGCGAGATTCGAGACATACGTGTTCCGCGGCGACGCGGGCTCGGGCGCGATCGAGCTCAACGGCGCGGCGGCGCACCTGGTCGAGCCGACCGACAAGGTCATCATCATGCACTTCGCGTTGATGGACGACGCCGAGTACGCCGGACACCGTCCGAGAGTGGCGCTCGTGCACGACAACAACTCGCTCCGTGAGACGCTGCGGTACGAGCCGGGCCCCTGAGCGGGCGGCCAAGAACGAACGCACGCCGCCGAGTCTCCTCGCCGGCGTGCCGATTCGATTCGTGTCGGGTCAAGTCGGGTGTGTCTCGATCAGCGACGGCGACGAGCGGCGAGCAGCCCGCCCAGCCCGAGCGCGGCCATCGCCCCCGGCGCCGGCACCAGCGCATCGATACGCGCCTCGCCGACGTTGGCCCCGGTGAGCGCCGTGTCACCCAAGAAACCCGCGAACTCGGGTGAGACCCACAGGTCACCCTCGATGATCAGCCCGCCCGCGTCCGCCTGGATCACGTTGGGGTTGGCCACGTCGAACAGGATGGCGTTGATCGAGAGGGTCGACTCGACAAAGAAGCCGGAGACGGCGCCGGAGGCCCGGTCGCCGTCAAAGCCGATGGTGAAGTCGCCGACCGTCACCGCGCCCGTGTTGAACTCAACGCCGCCGGCGTGCTCGATGGCGCCCGAGAACGAGGCCAACCCGGCCTCGTAGCTGAAGGTCGTGGGCAGGCTGCCGTCCCTCGCATTGATGGGGAACGCGACGCTGTCGTCGCCGAGGTCGCCGGGTGCGATCACCGGGCCGACTACCTGCGCGAAGTCGAGGCCGGCGGCCGCGTCGAGCAGCGCGAAGTCGAGGTCCACGCTGGTCTTCCCGCCCACGACGTCGAATGTCTGAGCCGAGGCGGCGGCGGCGAAAGCTCCGCCGGCAACGATCGCGCATGTCTTGTTGAAACGCATCTGTCTTCCTTCTGAGCCTGAGCTCTTCAACCCCGATCTGGGGCAGCCTGAATTCCCCTCGCCGCGGTGGTCAGTTTCCGCGGCGCCCTCTCTGGCACGAGCGTCCAAGGGTCACCCGCAAGGTGCACCTCATTCCGGCCTCGACCACCCATCGAGACGAGAAATCGTGCGATTTTTGCGGGTTGATTGGCGCGTCAGTGGGACGCGGGTCCGCGCGCACATTTGGATGCACCCGATCGCATTTTTCTTGTGATCTTGATGCGCACACGCGTGCGGAACCGCTTGCGCATCGGCACGTATCGGGTGGGTTCAGAGCTCGGGCGCAAAGCCTCGGCGCATTGTGTTCTCGCAGCTCGCTCGCGGCTCGACGAACTGCAAGAGGTAGTCCGCGCCGCCCGCCTTCGAGCCCACGCCCGACAGGGCGCCGCCGCCGAACGGCTGCCGCCCGACGAGCGCGCCGGTGATCGCGCGGTTGATGTAGAGATTGCCCACCCGGAACGCCTGTTTCGCGAGATCGATGTGCGCGGGCTTGCGTGTGAAGACACCGCCGGTGAGCTTGTACGGCGACGCCGTGGCCAATTGCAGGGCGTCCTCGAACGTGCGGGCGTGCATCACGGCGGCGACGGGGCCGAAGATCTCGTCCGTCGCGATCGCGTGGGTGGGCTCGACGCCGCTGAAGATGTGCGGCGCCACAAAGCAGCGCGGCTGCAGCGAGCCAGCGAGTGATCCAGCCAGCGCGTCAGCGTTTGGAAAGTCGGCCGCGCCGAGTTCCGGCGTGGCGCCCTGCTCCACGGCGAGCGTGATGTAGTGGTGGATCTTTTCGTACGCCTGCTGGTCGATCACCGGCCCGACGTCGGTCGCTGGGTCGTGGGGATCGCCCATGACAAGCGCCCGGCTCGCGTTGCGGAACCGACGGAGGAAGAGCCTGGTCGCCTGGCCGCCCGGGCCCTCGGGATCGACGACGATGATTCGGCTCGCAGCCGAGCATTTCTGACCCTGGAAGCCGAACGCCGAGTGGCGGGTGCCGAGCACGGCCTCGTCGAGATCGGCCGATGTATCGATGATGAGCGCGTTCTTGCCCCCCATCTCGGCGATGACTTTCTTGACGAACGGCTGCGGGTAAGCGCTGTCCGGATAGTGCTCGATGAACGCCGCGGCGGTCTCGGCGTGCTCTTGCTTTGACTCGGGCGTGTGCGCGGCCGCGCGGATGATGTCGAGCCCCACCGCCTTGGAGCCCGTGAACGCGATGATCGCGGTGCGGGGATCGCGCACGAGCGCGGAGCCGACCGTCTCGCCCTGGCCCGGAAGGAACTGCAAGGTGAGCTCCGGGTTGATCGTCGGGACCACCTCGCGCATCGCCTTGTGGAACACCTGCGTCATCAACGAGGCGATGAAGGGTGTCTGCTCGGCCGGCTTGACGACCACGGTGTTGCCCGCGACGAGTGCGGCGGAGGTCATACCGGCGCAGATCGCCAGGGGGAAATTCCACGGACTGATGACGACCGCGGGGCCGCGGGGCTGGTACCACACCTCGTCGAGCTCGCCGATGAACCGCCCGAGACGGCGTCGCTCGAACAGCGCCGCCGCGCCGCGGGCGTAGTACTCAAAGAAATCGATCGCCTCGCACACGTCGGCGTCTGCCTCGCGCCACGTCTTGCCGGATTCCTTGATCATCACGCCGGCGAGCTCGTCGCGACGTTGCCGCATCTGCGACGCGGCCGCGACGAGCACGTTGGCCCGGGCGATCGGGTCGGTGTCGCGCCAGGCGGGGAAGTGCTCGACCGCGTTGGCGAGTGCGTTGGACGCGTCGCGCTCGGCAACGTGATCGCTCGCCACGGAGCGTACCTGGGCGGACTCGACGCCCCGCAAGAACTCGGCTCGCTGGTCGCGCTCGGCAAAGTCCCGCAGCGGCTCGTTGACGAACGGCTTGGTGTCGCCGACGCCATCGGCGGCGTCCGAGAGGCGATGGCGTTCGCCCGCGATGTCCTTCAGATCGGGCTTGGGCGTGTGCGCGGCGCCGTTGGAGGCGGCCGCGGGCGCGGCGAGCAGCGCCGACGGATCGGCGTTGTCGAGGAAGCCCGCCTTGAGCCACGACTCGTTGGACGTGTTCTCGAGCAACCGGCGCACGAGGTACGCCATGCCGGGGATCATCTCGCCGACCGGCACATACTCGCGCACGCGCAGGCCGAGGTCCGTGCCCGCGTGCTTGAGCTGGTCGGCCATGCCGTGCAGCATCTGGAGCTCGATCGCCTCTCGCGGCAGACCCGACCGGTCGAGGCACGCCAACGCCGAGGCGATCGACCGCGCGTTGTGCGAGCCGAGCGCGAGCTTGATTCCGCCCTCGCCCGGCGCGCGGGGGCATGCGCCGATGAACGTCTCGGCCATACGCTCGAAGCACGCGTCGGTCTGCCACTTCTCGGCCCACACCGGACAGGGCCAGCCCTCCATCTCGGCGTGGATGACCTCGGCGTCCCAGTAGGCGCCCTTGATCAGCCGGACCGTGATGCCGCGGCGTTGCGACCTCGCCCACGCCGAGAGCGCCTCGGCGTCGTCGTCGCCGCTCTTGAGATAGCCCTGGATCGCGATGCCCAGCTCGTTGTCGGGATGATCGATCGCGCAGCGCTGGAACAGATCGATCGTGAGGTCCTTGATCGCGTGGTGCTCCATGTCGAAATTGATGAACACACCCCGCTCGCGAGCGAGCTCAAGGATCGGATCGATGCGTGAACGCATGTCGGCGATCGCGGCCTCGGGGGCGATCGGATCCGTGTACGGCGAGAGCGACGAGACCTTGATCGAGACGTTCACGCGCGGGATGGCGCCGAGATGGTCGCGCTCGAGCCGCTCGTTGGCCTTCCAAGCGTCGGCGGTCTTTGGGAGGTTGTCGATCAGATCGAGGTACTTGTCCTTGTACCCGTCGGCCTCTTCGTTGGAGACGCACACCTCGCCGAGCAGATCCACCGAGAATCCGATGCCTTCTTTCCAGAGCCGCTCGAGCTTGGGCAGCGCGCTCTGCGCGTCAGTCCCCGCGATGAACTTCTGGGCCATGGAGGTGATCTGTCCGCCGATGGTCTTGGCGGCCATGCCCTTGGCGACGCCCCCGGCCTTGATAAGCGTGTCGACACCTCCGGGCAATCGCACGTCCGGCTGGGTGAGGTAGTCCACGAGGTGGCTGTGCACGAGGTCGGGCGTGGTCAGCGTGGGAAAGGCGTCGACGAATCGGAAGAGCTGGACCTTGAACGCGGGGTCCTTCATGGACCAGTCCATCAGCTTGTCGGAGTAGAAGCGGGCGCTGAGCACGCCGGACTTGTGCGCGCGGGCGCGCTCAAGGAAGTCCCGACCGATGCGGTCGATCTCGGGGTCGATCGATCGTTGCACGATCGACGACGGGGCCGATCGCGCGGGAGAACTCTTGCGGCCGAACAACGCCATATCGCAACTCCAAGCGGTGGGTCGAGAGTGTACCGGTCGACCACGATCGGGCGGGCCCCGCCTAGGCTTTCCTGTGCCAGGGTCCAGCCCCCCAATCTCTCGATCCGTGGTCACCATCGGCACGTTCGACGGGGCCCACCGTGGCCATCGGTCGCTCATCGAGCGGTGCATCGCGGCGGCCAAGCGGCACGAGGCCCAGCGGGGCGAACGGGTTGAGACGGTCGCGCTCGTCTTCGACCCACACCCGATGACGCACGTGCGCCCCGAGCGGGCCCCCGCTCGGCTCACGACGTTCGAGCGTCGACGCGATCTGCTCCGATCGATGGGCGCCGACCGGGTCGTGCGGCTCGAGCCGACAGGCAGCGTGATGTCGCGCCCGCCGGGGGCGTTCATCGACTGGCTGGTCGAGGAGCTAACGCCGATCATGATCGTGGAGGGTCCGGACTTCCGCTTTGGCAAAGGACGCGCTGGCGATGTGCGCACGCTGGCCGAGCTGGGCGCGGCGCGATCGCCCGAGCAGCGGTTCGAGGTTGAGGTGGCCCCGGAGTTGCGCGTGGCCCTGGGCGACCACCACGTGGTTCGGGCGTCCAGCTCGCTGGTGCGAGCCCTGTTGGCGGACGGGCGGGTGCTCGACGCCGCGATGGTGCTGGGTCGCCCGTACGAGCTCGACGGGGTCGTCGTCCGAGGCGATCGGCGCGGACGGACGATCGGCTATCCGACCGCGAACGTGCAAACCGACTGCCTGCTGCCCAGCGACGGCGTGTACGCCGGCTGGGTCGACGGACGCAACGCCGCCGGCGTCGAGCGACGCTTCCCCGCGGCGATCAGCGTGGGCCGCAAGCCCACATTCCACGAGACCACGCCCGTGTGCGAGGCGTTTTTGCTCGACGCCGAGCGCGACGAGCAACGCATCGTGGGCTTTGACGAGTACGGCTGGTCGATCCGCGTGTCGTTCGTGGGCTGGCTGAGAGACCAGGTGAAGTTCGAGGGCGTCGAGCCGTTGCTCGACCAGATGGCCCGGGATTGCGAACGGGCCCGCGCGGCGCTCGGCCTGCCCCACTCACTCGTTGGCACGGAGGCCACATGACATCCGCGACCACCACGGACTGGACCACCAACACGACCGCGTCCGAGCTTGCCGATTGGCTCAGAGACAAGCAGCGCGTGCTGCTGCTGACGCACCAAAAACCCGACGGCGACGCGGCGGGATCGATGACCGCCCTGGCGCGCGCCCTGGCCCAAGCGGGCGCGGAGCGCGTGGTGGGCGTCGTCGCCGGGCCCACGCCCAATTGGTTCGAGCAGCTGACCGACGGCGTGCGCGTGCTGCTGATGGAGCGTGGCGCGGTTGAGACACTGGAGGGCGAGGGCTTTCAGCCGGACGCGATCGTGATCCAGGACACCGGCTCGCGTTCCCAGCTCGAGCCGATGCTCGGGCTGCTGGAGGGACGAGGTTCGATCTCGGCGATCGTGGACCACCACCTCGCCGGCGACGGCGCGCTCGCCGACAGGAGGCTCATCGACCCGAGCCGCGCGGCGGTCTGCCAGCTCACGGCGAGTCTTGCGTGCGCGCTCCTTGGCCAATCTGAGCCGCGCGGCCTGCCGGCTGACATCGCGTCGCCGCTCTATCTCGGCCTCGCGACCGATACGGGCTGGTTTAAGCACTCGAACGTCTCGCCGGAGGTGCACCGGGTGGCCGCCGAGTTGCTCGAGGCCGGAGCCGACTCGACCGCGTTGTTCGCGATGGTGGAGCAGAGCGAACGTCCCTCGCGTTTGCGTCTGTTGGCCCGGGCACTCGCCTCGCTCGAGCTGCACGCCGACGGTCGCATCGCGATCATGACGCTCACCGAGTCCGACTTTCGGGCGGCGCGGGCCGGTCCGGGCGAGACCGGGGGCATGATCGATCTGGGGCTCACGATGCGGGGCGTGTCGGTGTCGGTGCTCGCGACGGAAGTCGCCGAGAGCGATCCGCCGCGGACGAAGCTCAGCTTTCGCAGCAGCTCGGCCCCGTTGGCGGGTGAGCCAGTGGACGTGAACGCGGTCGCGTCCTCGCTGGGTGGGGGCGGTCACGCGCGGGCCGCGGGGGCGCGCGTGGACGCGCCTGTGGACGAGGCCAAGCGACGTGTGCTGGGTGCGCTCGGAGCGACCGAGTGAGCGACAGAGAGCGCGATCCCCGATCGAGACCGAGCGGCGGACCGCGTCACGGGCCCAAGGTGGACGTCCGCGCGGGCAAGGGCTCGGGATTCCGAAAGCCACCGATCGAGCCTATGACCACCACGCTGTGGTCGTATCCGAGCCAGCACTACCAGTCTTTGGACGGCGCGTCGATCGGTCGGGGCACGCAGGGCGACCCGCTGTACACCGGCGCCACGCCGAGCTGGGTCATCTGGCAGGTGCTCACTCGCTTCACCCGCGAGGGCGAGCGTGTGCTGGATCCCATGTGCGGGAGTGGGACAACACTCGACGTCTGCCGCGATCTGGGGCGGCGGGGGCGCGGGTTCGACATCGCCCCCTCGCGCGACGACATCGAGCCGGCCGACGCACGGTCGCTGCCGATCGAGGACGAGTCGGCCGACTGCGTGTTTATCGATCCGCCCTACTCAACGCACGTCCGCTACTCGGGACACGAGCGCTGCATTGGCGAGCTCGACGCGATGCCGACCTCGCCCGACGCCGGCGCGGGCTACTACGAGGCGATGCACCAGGTGATCGGGGAGTGCGCTCGCGTGCTGCGGCCCGGGCGACACCTCGCGCTGTACGTCAGCGACTCGTTCAAGAAATCGAAGCGAGGCGTTGCCTTTGCCCCCATCGGATTCGAGCTGTTCGCGATCATGCGAGAGCGGCTCGAACCGGTGGACATCGTGTGCGTGGAGCGGGGCAATCGTAAGCTCAAGCGTGGCCATTGGAACCGCGCCGCCGAGGAAGGCGGGTTCATGATGCGCGGCTTCAACTACCTGTTCCTCATGCGCCGGCCCGTCTGACGAGGTCGGCGGATCAGATCACCCGATCGTCTGGCGATCCTCTTCGCCGAACCAGCGCTTGAGGTGCTGGTCGGTGAGCGCCGACTCGCGATCCGGAAACTCGCGCATGGTGAAGTAGAGCGTGGAGTCGCCCAACGCGATCTTGGCACCATCGTCGACGAACGCCTGCTCGGCGACGCGCTCGCCGTTGAGCGTCACGCCATTGGCGGAAGCGTTGTCGACGAGCTGGTAACGCCCCTCGTTGCGATCGAACCGCAGCGTGCAGTGGCGGCGCGAGACGGCGTCGTCCACGAGCTGGATCGTGCAGTCCGACAGGCGCCCGACGGTGACCTGGTCCTGAGTGACCGGGTAGTAGTCGCCCTTGTTCGGGCCCTCGAGAACGATGAGCGATGGCATGCCGGGCTCCTCGATGCGGGGTATCGAATGTGAGTATATCGACGCACTACGCCCGCACGTCGGCCCGCTCGACGCGCTCGATCCATCCGCCGCCGAGCACGAGCTCGGGACGCGACGCCTCGTAGAGCACGATGGCCTGGCCCGGCGCGACGGCGTGCTGCGGCGTCTCGAACCGGACATCGAACGCGCCCGATCGCCCAGAAGGGGCGAGCGACTCCGGCAGCGCGCGATCCGCGCGGCTTGTGACCACACACGGAACCGCCTCGCCGTGCGAGCGAAACTGCGCGAGCGCCTCGTGCGCCTCACCCGGCGCCGGTGGTTGGGGCGTGAGCCAGTTGGCCTCGACAACCCCCACGCCGACCGCGAGCGTGTCGTCACGCCGACCGACCGTCACGGTGTTGGTGCGTGCGTCCTTGTTCACGACATACAACGGGTACGTGTGCGCGAGATTCAGCCCGCGCCGCTGGCCGATGGTGTAGCGATGCTGGCCGGCGTGCGTTCCCAGCTCGGCGCCCTCGGTGTCGACGATGCGCCCCTCGGCCGCCATGTCGGGTCGGCGGCGCTCCACCAGGCCGCTGTAATCGTTGTCCGGGACGAAGCAGATCTCTTGGGAGTCTGGCTTCTCGAACACCGGCAGCCCGCGCGACCGGGCGACATCGCGCACCGCCTCTTTGCGCTCGTAGTCGCCGATCGGCAGCAGCGTTGAGGCGAGCTGCTCGCTTGGCACGCCGAAGAGCACGTACGACTGGTCCTTGTCGGTGTCGCGTCCGCGGGCGAGCCGCGGAGCGCCCCCTTCGCGCTCGATGCGCGCGTAGTGCCCGCTGGCGACGCACGCGGCGCCGATCTGCTGGGCGTACTCGTGCAGCTTGCCGAACTTGAGCCAGTCGTTGCACCGCACACAGGGGTTGGGCGTGCGCCCCTCCGCGTACGCCTCGACGAAGTAGTCGATGATGCGGTTGAAGTCGCGCTTGAAGTTCACGACGTAGAACGGGATGCCAAGCTCGGCCGCCACCAGGCGCGCGTCGGCCGCGTCGTTGATCGAGCAGCATCCCTGATGCCCGATCTTGACGCGTCGCGGATCGCACGCCTCGGCGTCGGCCAGCTCGTCGAGCGTCTCGCCCGGGGAGCCCAGACGCATGAAGACGCCGACCACCTCGTGCCCCCGATCGATCAGATCGACCGCGGCCACGGATGAGTCGACCCCTCCCGACATCGCGAGCAACGTCTTCGACGCCATGGCGAACAGTAGGAAGCGAGCCCGGCGATGGGCCCTGCTAGGGGCGTGACGCCGGCCCTTCAGGCTCGGCGAGCGGAATCGAGCCCTTGGGCGTGGGCAAGGGACGCACCGCGGGCGGACGCTCGCTGGTCGTGGGCAGCAGGTCGATCGGATCGATATCGCCCGCCAGGGCCGGCCCGGCGTGCGCCGCCTCGCGCTGCGCCTTCCGCTCGGCGATCCGGATGTCGCGGGCCTCGGCCTCCTCGTGGTACTCCAGCGCCCACCGGATCATCCACGCGAGCTGGAGGTTGCACACCAGAAACACGATGTGTCCGATGATCACCAGCCCGGCCGAGAGGACGCGAACGAGCGCGGCCCCGCCGGCCAGAAACCCGAACAGGCCGGTGTTCGTGTGAAACACCTCCCAGAACACCTTGCACGCGAGCTCGAGCGTGACGAACACGCTCAGGCCCCACGCGGCCGCGAGGTAGCGCTGGGAGAGCCCCGACTCGCCCGCCCAATCGGCGATCGCCCGCAGGTAATACGCGAGCACGCCCAGCCCGATCGAGTACGCCAGCGTCATCGCGACGGCGATGAGCGCGAACACGAGCGCCGCCGTGCTCGTGCCGGTCTGCGAGACGCCCACCAACGCCAACGCCGCCAGCGGCGCGCCGACCTGCAGCGAGCGACACACCCACCGATACCTCGGCGAGTCGAGCGTCGAATCTCGCAGCGTGTGCTCGGCCTTCTCGCGCTCGCGGGTGACGAGCGCGACCGAGACAACCCACACCGACGCGAGGCACACGTAGACCATGACGATCGGCGTGGTTCCCAGCCCGTTGCTCGCCGAAAGGGCGGCGAACACCTGCGCGAACGGCATGGCAAGCGCCAGCAGGGCCATAAAGCCGACGCTGAGCAACATCCAACGCAGAAATCCGGGCGGCGCGTCGGCGAGGTTGTCGGCGAATCGCCCCTCGAGGCTTCGGCCGAGCGTCACGGGGGCGCCGCACTCGGGACAGCGGTCGTTAGAAGAAAGCCCCTCGAGCTCGTACCCGCATCGGCGGCATGTGCGTCCCGCCTCGACGGGGGCGCCGCTCGTGCGCATCGACTGCAGCTCACGCGGATCGATCGACATCTTGCCCAAGTCTACTGGCGGCGTAGGCCTCGGATGCGGCCCGCTCGCGCACGCTGCGCTCCACCGAGGCCAACGCCGAGTGCAAGGCCTCCATGACGCCAATGTGGTAGATCATGAACACGAACCCAACGCACAACCCCGCCGGAATCGCGACACACACCAGCAGCCCCATCCCGGCCGCGACGCCCGCCACGACGCCCGGAGCGCCCGGGCCGACGATGGACGCGGCCAGGCCTCCAGCCGATCCCAGCGCAGCCAGCACGATCAACGCGATGAGCCAAGGCTTGGCGTGACGCACGCGGCGTGCCAGCGCCGGCGCCGGGATCGCGGTCGCGAACACCTCGGTGAATCGGAGCGCCAGCATGGTCCGGATCGCGAGCAGCGCGACCCACACCAGCACGTTGACGCTCGCCCAGATGGCGGGGATGGGCATCACCCCAAGCAGGGCACCCGCGATCATCGGCACCGCGCTGGCAAAGGCGACGAATCGGAGTCGGCGTCGGGCGCGCTCGACGTTTGCCAATCGGGGGCGGTCGTTATGCGAGCACGAGAGGCAGACCCAAGCGACGCCGCCGGCGCCGTGCATGCAGGCGAACAAAAGCGTCGCGATGAACGGCGCCGACTGCAGCCCCGCCGCCACCACGACCAGCAGGAAGCTCGTCGGCACGATCACCAGCAGCGCGAGCGCCGAACGTCGAAGAAGGCGCACGTACGTGGGCCCGGCCTGGTACAGCGTGTATTCCAAGAGCGAGGCGCGCGTCGGCAGTCCGCACTCGGGACAGGCGTCGTCCCGCGAGAGTCCCTGCAGGTCGTACTCGCAGCTTCGGCATGGCGTCGGGTACCGGATCTCACCCGCATCGCCATAACGAGCGGGCGCTCCACCACCCGCATTGGGCTCGAACACACTGGCGTCGGGCTCGCTCACGCGCGCACAGACGAGGCGTCGTGGGCGTCCGACTGGCGCGCCGCATCGACCGCGGCGCGAAACATCGCCAGCCCGGGCGTCTCGCGATCGAGCACCGAGTCCGGCAGCCGCGACCAATACGGGTGTCGGTTCCAGTCGAGATAACGCTCGGGGTGCGGCATGAGCCCGAACACACGCCCGGTCGGGTCGCACAATCCGGCGATCGAGCGGGCGGACCCGTTGACCTCTCGCCCATAGCGCAGCGCGACCTGGCCCGTTGCCTCGAGCGCGTCGAGCGTGTCCTCGCTCGCGGCGATCAGCCGCCCCTCCGCGTGCGCCACGGGGTACTGGAGCACGTCGGCTCGCACCGTGGCGTCGAGCCGATCGGCCATCGCAACCAGCGGGCGCGTCCAGATGCACGGAGACGCGGGCTCGGGCGTCATCTCGGCCCACTCGTCCTGGAATCGGGCCGAGGCGTTGTCGGTCAGCGTGACGCACCGGGCGTCCAGCCCCGGCGCGGCGGGCAGCAGGCCGGCCTGCACGAGCACCTGGAATCCGTTGCACACGCCGATGACCAGGGCGCCTCGGTCCACGGCTCGCTGCAGGGGGCCTGCGAGTCGCTCGCGGAGCTTGGTCGCAAGAATTCGTCCCGAGGCGATGTCGTCGCCGTACGAGAACCCGCCCGGGAAGGCGAGGATCGAGGCGTGAGCGAGCCGATCGGGCTCGGCGATGAGCCGGTCGACGTGGACGCGTTCGATGCGCGAGCCGGCCCGCTCGAAGGCGTGCGCGAGCTCCGCGTCGCAATTGGTCCCCGCGGTGCGGACGAGCAGCGTGACGGGCGAGTCGGGCATCTCCCGAGAATAGGTCGATTGGGTCCTATGCTGCGCCTGTTCCGTGGCGCCCGGGCGGCGCCCGCACGTTCGAGCCCGACCTTGCCACGTCGCGCTCCGAGCCGAGTCAGGAGCCGAGTCATGCCCGACGTGTTCCCTTTCCAACCCTTGCAGTACCAGAACGGCGCCGATGACGTGAGCGCGATGGTCGCCCCGCCGTACGACGTGCTCGACGCGAAGCAGAAGGCCGAGTTGCTGTCCAAGAACGACCGCAACGTGGTCTCGATCGACCTGCCGCACGTGCCGGCGAAGGAGTTGGGACCGCCCGAGGCGTATGAAGGGGCGGCTTCGAGGCTGGCGAGTTGGATCGAGTCGGGCGTGCTCGCACAAAGTGACTCGCCGGCGATCTTCGCGTATCGGCAGACGTTCGAGTTCGCCGGCCGCGGCTACGAGCGCTGCGGGATGGCCTGCTGCCTGGAGACCCGCCCGTTTGGGCGGGCGCCGGGCGGAGGCATTCTTGCGCACGAGGAGACCTTCAGCGGGCCCAAGGCCGACCGCATCGCGCTCATGCGCGCGACCAGGACACAGCTCTCGCCAATCTTCTGTCTGCACCCTGATGAGTCGGCGTCAGCGTCGAGCCTCATCCGAGAGGTTGCGGTGTCGCGACGGCCCGACCAGACCGCGGACCTGGGCGATGGCGTGCGACACGAGATCTGGCGGATCGAGGACCCCGACACGATCGCTCGATACCAGTCGGCGCTCGAGGGCGAGGACGTGTTCGTTGCCGATGGGCACCACCGATACAACACGGCCGTGAACTACCGCAAGGAGTTGGAGGCCGGCGGGCCCCTGCCCGAGGGGCATCCGGCGACGCGCACGATGGCGGTGCTCGTGGGCATGAACGATCCGGGTCTGGCGATCGGACCGACGCACCGCGTGCTCGGCGGCATGCGCGACTACGCGCTCGATCGGCTGCTCGAGGGGCTCAGCCCGTTCTTCAATGCGTTGGAGACGACGGCGCCCGCCGAGCGGATCGAGACGGAGATGTTCGCCCAGGCCCCGACCGGACTGACCGAGTCATCGGCCGGGTGCGTGCTGGGGCTGGTCGACTTTGCCAGCGGACGTCGGTTTGTGCTCACGCCTCGGCAGCCTGATCCGTTGGGCACCAC
>JBCAXI010000006.1:0-23700 GCA_038534175.1 Planctomycetota bacterium
TTTCAACATTTGACTGCCTGACTCTCAAGATCCATGGCCTCGGCCATCTTCACGCCCATATCGGCCGGCGAGAGGGCCACCTTTGCCCCGGCCGCCTCGAGCGCCTCAATCTTGCTATCGGCCGTGCCCTCGCCCCCGCTGATGATCGCGCCGGCGTGGCCCATGCGCTTGCCGGGGGGCGCCGTCCGCCCGGCGATGAACGCCGCGACCGGCTTGGTGACGTTGGCCTTGATGTACGCCGCGGCCTCCTCCTCGTCGCTCCCGCCGATCTCGCCGATCATCAGAATGCCGTCGGTGTCCGGGTCGTTCTGGAAGAGCTCGATCGAGCCGATGTGGTCGAGCCCGCGCACCGGGTCGCCGCCGATGCCGATGCACGTCGACTGCGCCATGCCCAGGTTCGATGTTTGCCACACCGCCTCGTAGGTCAGCGTGCCCGAGCGCGAGACGATGCCCACGGTCTTGCCCGTCGGCGCCTCGCTCACGTGCGTGTGGATGTAGCCGGGCATGATGCCGATCTTGCAGCCCGCGTTGGTGTAGGGGTCGTCTTTCGACCCGCCACCGCCGGTCTTCGGACCGGGCGTGATCACGCCGGGGCAGTTGGGCCCGACCAGCGTGATCGGCGTCTGGCCCGCCATCCGACGCTGGCGGTTGATGTCATCGAGCTGCGCCCGCACGCGCACCATGTCCTGCACCGGCACACCCTCGGTGATCGCGCAGATGAGCGTGAGCCCCGAGGCCGCGGCCTCAAGAATCGCGTCTCCACTGAACGCCGGTGGCACGAAGATCATCGTCGCCGTCGCGCCGGTCGCGTCGACCGACTGCTTGACCGTGTTGAAGATCGGCAGCCCGTTGGCGTCCTTCTGGCCGCCCTTGCCGGGCGTCACGCCTCCGACCAGCTTCGAGCCATAGTCCAAGCAGCCCCTCGTGTGGCGGGCGCCGAAATCTCCGGTGATGCCCTGGCAGATGACCTTGGTGTCGGCGTCGATGAGTACGGCCATCGCGGAGCTCCTTTGCGCATCTTTCATGATCTTGCGACAGTCGCGATACGGTATCCGACTTGGCTCGTCCGCGGCGCCCTCTACCCTTCGCCTCACGCCAACAGGTTCGAGGGCGTGCGGGAGCCAGCCGATGATCCTCCGAGCCATCCTGTCGTTATTGGCGGCCGTCACGCTCGCCGCGCCCTCCATCGCCGCCCAGCCCGTGGACCCCGACGAGCGAGGCGACGGGTGGGACCACCTCAAGGAGCCCCGCGAGTCCCGCTTCCCGTTCCCGGCCGCGCCCGACCCGCGCAAGGTGCGGGGCAAGCCCTACGAGGCGCCCCCCGTCACCTCCCTCAACGCCGACCTGCTCGAGACCGTCGCCGAGAGCGACGCGTATCAATGGACCGGCGTCGCGGTCGCCGACGATGGCCGCGTCTTCGTCTGCTTCCCTCGCTGGTTCGGCAAGTACAACATCGCCGTCCAGGTCATCCACCCCGACGGCTCGCGCAAGCCCTACCCCAGCGTCGACTGGCAGGTCACGCGGCCCGACGACGACCGCGCCGAACGCTTCGTCTGCGTCCAGTCCGTTTACGTCGATGACAAGAATCGGCTCTGGGTGCTCGACGCGGGGGCGCCCGAGTTCGGCAGCATCGTCCGCCCCGGCGGCGCCAAGCTCGTTGGCTTCGACCTCGACACCGACGAGCACCTCGCCACCATCCTCTTCGATCGACAGACGCTGCCCGATGGCTCCTACCTCAACGACATCCGCGTCGACACCGAGCGCGAGATCGCGTTCATCACAGAGTCCAGCATCGGCGCCATCCTCACCGTCGACCTGCTCAACGAGACCGTCCGACGATCCATCGTCCGCCACCCCTCCATCGGCGAGCAGCACGAGTTCGTCCCCGTCATCGACGGCCGCCCGCTCCTGCAGGCGCACAACGCCAAGCCCGTCGCGATCAAGTCCGACGGCATCGCGCTCTCGCCCGATCGCCAGACCCTCTACTACCAAGCGCTCAGCAGCACGTTCCTCTACACTGCCTCGGCCGACACCGTCGGGCGCCGTGACTCCACTCCCGCCGAGCGCGTCGCGTCGATTGGTCCCGCGATCCCCGCCCCCGCGACCGACGGCATGCTCATGACGCCCGACGGGCGCCTGCTCTTCACCGCGCTCGAGCACAACGCCATCATCGCGCGCACGCCCGAGGGCGAGTACAAGGCCCTCGTCCGCGACGAGCGCCTCGCGTGGCCTGACTCGATGGCCCTCTCGAACGACGGGCACGTCTACGTGACCACCAGCCAGATCCACCGCGGCCACCCGTTCGCGCTGCCGGGCGAGTTCCCGCGCGGGCCCTACCGGCTCTTCCGCTTCGACCTCGCCCAGGCGCTCGAGCGGGCCCAGCCCGTCTCGATCCGCCCCGAATGAGCGCCGGCACAGAACGCGGCGTGAGGTGCGGATCGACCGGGCCTACTTCTTGCGGCGCACCTCGGCCCGAACGACTGTGAACGGCTCGCCGTAGAGGATCTCCTGGATCTCGTAGGTGTGATGGTCCTCGCCGTGCAGGGTCCAGGTGATCTTGAACGGCTTGTTGAGCTCGCCCGTCATCGGCTCGTCCATGCCGCCGACGAACGTCAGCACGCGGCCCGTGCGATCCAGATTGCCGTACATGGTGCGCACGCCCGTGGCGGTGGTGTCGAACATGGTGAGATGGAACAGCTCGCGCTCGTTGTCGAAGCCCATGATCATGAGCGACTCGACGTCCATGCCGAGCATCGTTCCCTCGCCGCGCGACTCGATGTAGCGCCCGCCCATCGTCGACCGTGCGCTCGAGGTCCAGCTCGAGTCCATCGGGGGCGCCCCCTCGCCCATCATCAGCCGCGCCGCCACATCCCACTCGCCCTCGAACACCCGCAAGAACTCGTGCGCCTTGCCGGGCGTCATCGACGCCATCCACGCCGCCTGACCCTCGGCCATCCGCGCCATCTTCAAGTCCACGATCTCCTTGCCCAGATCCAGCGGCCCCGCGCCGATCGCGACGCCCGTGAGCACGACCACCGAGAGCGCGAGCGTCTTGGCGCCCACATTCTTGGAGTGCTTCTTGGCGTCCTTCGTCATTCTCATCGCGTGCAATGCCATCGCTCGCCTCCGTATCGCCCACCCGCTCGGCGCCATCCTGCTGCTCATCGCACCAGCTCCTCGGGAATCGTTCTCGTCTTGTAGCAGCGCTTGTCGAGCGGGATCGCCCCCGGCGTGAACACGCCGGCGCCATCGACGTTCGACAGCACCCTCGGGATCAGCCGCTTGAGCATGTGCGTCCAGCCGTGGCTCATCATGAAGCGCGTCAACATGGAGATGTGCTCGCAGCCCGTCTGCGTGAGGGTGAGGCGTGTGCCCGGGCTGGTGTTCGCAAGCCCGATCGGCTCGAGATCGAACCGCACGCGCATCGCGCCGCCGACCGGCGACCCATCGGGCTTGGCGTTCTGCCACGACCAGGTCATGGTCCGGGGGCGCTCGATCTCGAGCACCTCGCAGTCGGTCCGCCCATGCGCACAGCCGGGCATCGCGTCGTACATGAACCGGAACCGCGCGCCGCGCTCGGCCTTGAAGTCATTGGGCATCAGCCACTCGGCCAGCGCGTGCGCATCGGTCAGCGCCGTCCACACCACCTCGGGCGGGTAGCCGTACTCGCGCACCTTCACCAACCTCTTCTCACGCGCCACGATCGCCTCCCTTGGCCACCCGTCCGAGATGCCCGCCCAGCGCGTCGAGCCGCTCCTCCCAGAACGCGTCGTAGGTCGCGACCCAGTCGGCGACCTCGCGCAACGGCTCGGCCCGCAGGCCATAGAGCCGCCGGCGACCGTCCTTGCGCACCTCCACCAGCCGAGCCTCCCGAAGCACCCGGAGGTGCTGGCTCAGCGCGGGCTGGCTCATCGGTTTCACCGCCTCGCACACCCGCGCCAGCAGCTCATTCACCGACCGCTCCCCCGCTCGCAGCGCGTCGAGCACCGCCCGACGCGCCGGGTCCGCGACCGCCTGGAACGAGAGCTCTGGGGATGTTGTCGCCGAGACCATGGGCTCAATATATAAGTAATTACTTCTGTGTCAAGCGTGGCCCCGAGAGCTCCTCTTCCCCACCTTCCCGCGGCCTCGCGCTAGAGTCCACGCTTAAAAGGAGGGCGCGATCATGCGAGCACTCGTCACCGGCCAGGTCGGGATGGACAAAAAGAGCTACCTCAACGGCGTCGTCGACTTCGCCGGCGGCCAGGGCGAGACCGTCAAGCTTTTCACCATCGGTGACCTCATGTACGAGGAGGCCCGCGACGTCACGCCCGGGCGCATCCTCGATCTGCCCTGGAGCCGACTCAACTCCCTCCGACGCGCCGCCTTCAAGGACGTTCTCGCCGAGAAGGACAACCACCCGCACCTCATCGTCAACACCCACGCCACCTTCCGCTGGCGTCACGGCCTCTTCAGCGCGATCGACTTCGACCAGGTCGAGAAGCTCAACCCCGATCTCTTCATCTGCCTCGTCGATAACGTCGAGAGCGTCTACCACCGCCTCCACGAGGAGCACGACACCGACGCCAACCTCAAGGACTGCATGGTCTGGCGCGAGGAAGAGATCCTCGCGACCGAGATGCTCGCCCAGGCGCTGCACAAGCCGTTCTACATCGTCGCGCGCGGGCGCCACGAGCTGACCACCCGCAGCTTCTTCCGCCTGCTCTGCAGGCCCGACATGAAGAAGGTCTACCCGAGCTTCCCCATGAGCCACGTCGTGGACATGCCCGACGTGCTGGAAGAGATCGAGTCCTTCCGCGCCATCCTCGCCGAGCACTTCGTCACCTTCGATCCCGCCGACGTCGACGAGAAGCTGCTGCTCGACCGCGCCATCGACGCCGCGAAGGAAGGCAACATCGACGGGCACCTCGAGGTCGAGCCCCACGCCTACGGCGGATCGCGCCAGCAGACCGAGACCATCCGCGTGCCCATCCGACAGATCCTCGACATCGGCGGCGACATCGATGGCCAGATCTACATGCGCGACTTCAAGCTCATCGACCAATCCCACATGATCTGCTCGTTTGTCCCCGAGCTGCCCGGCAAAGAGGGCAAGGGCATCCCTGGCCTCTCCAGCGGCGTCGAGCGCGAGCTTCAGCACGCCTTCGAGCATGGCAAGCAGGTCTACGTCGTTTGGAAGCCCAAGAAGCCGCCGTCACCCTTCATCACCGAGACCTCGACCAAGATATTCGGCTCGGTCGACGAGGCGCTGCGGCACTTCGAAGAGTCGGGACTCTTCGCCGAGCGCAACCTGTTCGGACACTGATCTTCGAGCACCTTTCTACGGGCATGGATCACCGATCAAGGTCGCGTGAAGCCGTGACGCGGGCGATCGATTTTCATTGACGGACGCCCGATCGGTGTTCTAGTTTGCATCGAGGAGGTGTCGACATGCGTTACGCCGCTGCCAGTGCGCTCATCATCGGTTCGGTGGCGCACGGGGCCCTCGCCGGCCTGACCTGGACCTCGCAGACGCGCACGCTCGAGGGCGAGGCGATCGTCTTCGTTCCCGACGGCTCGGGTGCCGTCGAGCTGTCCGAGAGCCCGAGCTTCATCTCGAACGACCTTGGAAACTTCGATGAGTCGTTCGATGTGGCGCTGCGCAGCGCGGACGAGGACTTCGGCGGCGGCGTCCTCATCCGCGGCTCACAGTCGTCGTTCCTCGGACCAACAGGCCTCAACTTCACCACCGACACCGACAACGCCAACGACGCGGCGACCGGTCGCAGTCTCGGCTCGGTGCGATCGGCCGTCGAGGCCACCTTCACGCTCGACGAGCCCCAACTGCTCGAGTGGGACATCTCGTGGTTCGCGGGCGGGCGATTTCCGCGCGCCAGTGTGCTGCTCACGGGGCCGGAGTTCGAGGATCCCGGCGGCGGCCTCCCGGACGACCGCTACATCGTCTTCGACTTCGAGGGAGACGGCGGGAACTTCATCCCCGAGAGCAACCCGTCGACGTTCGCCGATTCGTTCGTGGTCCCCGCGGGCGAGTACACGCTCCTGGTCGAGTTCGTTCCGGAGGAGGGAAGCTCCCCCGACGCGAGCATCGGCGGATCGCTCAACATCCAATTCCCCAACATCCCGGCGCCCGCCACCACCGGCGTGCTGGTGGGCCTGCTCGCGCTGCGCCGCCGACGCTGATCACTTGAGCCGCTTGAGGTTCGCCTCGACGATCTTCACGTGCCCCTTCATGACCTCGCCGATGAGGTAGCCCACGTCGCGGGCGCCGCCTCCCGGCAGGCCGCCGCTGTTCGACGCATTCGCGACCGGCTTCATCTTGCCCAGCGGGTGCGACACCGACTCGATCTCACACGACAGCGTGCCACCCTCATCTGCCAGCGTCGTGAGGCGCGGCTCGAACTCGAACCCCTCCTTCTCCTTGGTCGCCTTCACGGCTTTGTGCTTCTTGAAATGCTTCAGCGCCGCCTCCAGCATCGCCTTCTCGGCGCCCTTGGCGAGCCTCGCGTCCACCCCCTTGCCCTTGGCGACCTTGGGGCTGACGAGCACGGTCGATTCGCATGGCATGCCTGACTCCTTCTCATCGTGTGACGCACTCCCATGGAGTGCTCTGTGGCAGAACACCGGCCTGGTCCGCGCCAGATCCGCACCAGACAAGCGAGAACCGACAACGCCCGAGGCCACCGAGTCTGAACCGACGTCAGATTCGCCGACCACCTCAAAGCCCCTATTTTGGCGTGCCAGCCTTGCCCATCTCTCCCCAACGTGCGACGATGTCGCTCCGAGTTCTGAGGAGGACCCCATGGGCCGCATCTGTTTTCACGCCGCCGTGGCCGCGATCGCCGCGCTCTCGTTCCAAGCCAGCGCCATCGCGTCGCCCAATTACGCGCCGGGTCGTATCGTGATCCAGCTCGTAGATAGCGCCGACGACCTGCCCGCGCTGACCCCCGAGGACGGGCACGAGTTCCCACTCGCCGTCCGGGCGCCGCAACATCGCGTGATGACCTCGCTGCTGGCGGTGGGCGCGACCTCGGTGCGCCCGGCGTTCGGGCAGCTCTCGCGGCCCCTGCTCGCCTCCTCGCTCGGGCTCGATCGCTTTTACCTAGTCGAGCTCGATCCGGAACTCGACACGCAGCAGGCCGTTCTCCAGCTCCAGGGCCTGGGCGACATCCAGCTCGCCGAGCCCGTGGCGATCGGCTACGCCGCGGCCGGGCCGTTCGACCAGTCCCTGCCGAGCGATGGCACGCACGCGCGCACGCCGGCGAGCGACACCGACGACGGGCGTCCCAACGACTCCGACTACGGCCTGCAGTACGCGATCGAGAACGTCGGCCAAGACATCCCGGGAGACATCTTCCGCCCCGGCGGGCCCGGCACGCCCGACGCCGACACCGACCTCGTCGAGGCCTGGCAGCTCCACACCTGCGGGCCCGAGACGATCATCGCGATTGTCGACACCGGCGTTTCGAGCTCGCACCCCGACCTCGCGCCGGCGCGGATCGACGGCTTCGACTACTTCGGCAACGACGGCGACCCCGACGACTCGGTCATCCGCTCCCACGGCACCCACGTCGCCGGCATCGCCGCGGCCATCGGCAACAACGATGTCGGCGTCATCGGCGCGGCCCACGGCGCCTCGATCATGCCGCTTCGCGCTCTCGACGCCCTCGGCGCGGGCGACGCCTTTGTCGCCACGTCCTGCATCGTCCACGCGGTGGAGAACGGCGCCGATGTGATCAATCTGTCCCTCGGCTTCCGCGCCGAGTCTCAGTTGCTGCACACCGCGGTGCGATACGCCCACGCCTCGGGCGTGGTGCTCGTCGCCGCCGCGGGCAACAACCCCACCCGACCGATCCCCGTGCCGGCGAGCTACGCCGAGGTGATCGCGGTCGGCGCAACCAACCACTTCGACGAGTGGGCCAACTTCTCCAGCCAGGGCCCCGAGCTCAGCATCACCGCGCCCGGCTACAACATCTGGACCTGCCAGGACACCCAGTTCGACCCCGACGGGTACGACTTCGACAGCGGCACCAGCTTCTCCTGCGCGCTGGTCTCCGGCATCGCCGCTCTTGTCACCTCGGCCAACCCCGAGCTCTCGCCCTCGCAGGTCCGCTCGCTGTTGGAGGCGACGGCCGACGACCTCGGCGAGCCAGGACGCGACGACCTCTTCGGCGCCGGTCGCGTCAACGCCCGCAGCGCGATCGAGCTCGCGCTCGACGCCGTGCCCTGCTCGCGGGCCGATGTCAGCACGACCGAGACCGACGGCGTGCCCGACGGCGCGGTGAACGAGAACGACTTCATCTACTTCCTCGACGCCTGGTTCCGGCGCACACCCGCCGCCGATATCGCCGGACGCGCGGCCGACCTGCCGCCCGACGGCCGCGTCACGCTCATGGACTTCGCGACCTACGTCTCACTCTGGGTCGGCGGCTGCGACGAGCCCGCCGCTCCGGTCGCCCTGCCCGCGGGCTAAGACATCCCAGTCACCACGCGTCTCTTGCGAGCAACGAGTTCTTGTGGCCGCGGGCTTGGTTTGCGAAACTGCGTCCGAGCGAACGCCGGTTCGCCTCGGAGCCCTCGCCATGATCAACGCATGTCTCGCGCCACTCGCGATCGCACTGCTCGCCGGCGCCGCCCACGCGCAAGTCCAGGTTGACCAACGCCTGCGCCACGGCATCATCGGCGGCGCCCAGCCGGGCGAGGTCGTCGTGCAACTCGCACCCGGCGAGGCCTTCATGATCCCGGGCGTGCTCCTCCGCCCTGTTGACCTGAGCGCCTCTCCGACCGGGCGCGCCATCGCCGCCCTGGACGCCGAGGGCCTGCGCCACATCCGCCCGCTCTTCCCCAACGCGGCCGATCGGGCGCTCGCCCAAGCGATCGGGCTCGATCGCTACTACCTCGCGTACATCGATCCTGCGATCGATTCCGCCGCCGCCGCGGCACGGCTTGGCAACGTGGGAAGCAACAACGCCGACCACACGGCGATCTCGCTCGCGCAGCCCAACACGCTCGGCGGCATCCTCAACCATCAGGTCTTTCCCAACGACGCCGACTTCATCAACCAGTACAGCCTGCACAACGATGGGCAGTTTGTGCCCGGCGGGCTCCTCAGCCCCGGCAGCGCGGGCACGCCCGACGCCGACATGGACGTCGCCGAGGCGTGGGTCCTCGCCCAGGGCAGCGCCGACGTGACGATCGCGATCATCGACACCGGTGTGAGCCACAGCCACCCCGAGCTCGCCGCGGCCCGCGTGCCGGGCCAGAACTTCGACGCCCTCAGCGTCGATACCGACGACTCGATCATCATCTCGCACGGCACGCACGTCGCCGCCATCGCCGCGGCCACGGGCGACAACGGCATCGGCATCGCCGGCGTGGCGCACGGCGCGAAGATCATGCCCATCAAGGTGCTCGACCTGATCGGCTCGGGCACGGCCGCCGTCGGCGCGCAGGGCGTCGTGTGGGCCACCGACAATGGCGCCGACATCATCAACCTCTCGCTCGGCTACGAGGGCGAGAGCGCGCCCCTGCACAGCGCGATCCAGTACGCCGTGGCCTCGGGCGTGGTGGTCGTCGCGGCCGCGGGCAACGACCCGCTGCCCGCCGTGCCCATTCCTGCCCAGTACCCCGAGGTCATCGCCGTGGGCGCGACGGATCACAACGACCAGCTCGCCGACTTCTCGACCGAGGGCCCCGAGATCGACGTGAGCGCGCCCGGCTTCAACGTCTGGTCCGCGTGGGACGACTTCCTCACTCCCGACAGCTACACCGCCCAGAGCGGCACGAGCATGGCCAGCCCCAACGTCGCCGGCGTCGTCGCCCTCATGCTCGACGCCAACCCGAACCTCACGCCCACCGAGGTGCGGACCATCCTCGAGACCACCGCAGAGGACCTCGGCCCCGCGGGCTGGGACCCGGGATTCGGGCACGGGCGGGTCAACGCGTACGCCGCGGTGCTCGCCGCCGGCGCCCCCTCGGCCTGCTCGCCCGCCGACCTCACCACCGACGGCACAAGCAACGGTCAGCCCGATGGCGCCGTCACGCTCTCAGACTTCTCCTATTACCTCGCCCTCTGGTCCACCGGCGACCTCGACGCCGACCTCACCACGTTCGGCACGAGCAACGGCGTGCCCGACGGCGACGTCAGCCTCTCCGACTTCAGCTACTACCTCGCCGAGTGGTCGCTCGGCTGTCCATAGAACCCAAACAAACGTTGGGTGACGCCTCGTATTCAAGACTTCGTGAATCCTTCGCGTCCGGTGGATCGCTGGCGTAGTCTCGGACGGACCACCGGATGAGGAGGCCCATCCCATGCGACGACACCGTTGTCTCTCCGCCGCCGCGCTCTTGCTCGCCGCGAGCGCCGCGCACGCCCAGTACCTGCGCGACCCAACCATCACGCTGATCGACGTGCTGGGCGAGGCCACCGCGGACCTGCGGGTGGGCGAGGGCCAGGCCGTCGCGATCGCCCCGGTCGCGATCTTCGGCCAAACCAACGACGGCGCCTTCCGGCGGATCAGCGCCGCCACCCTCCTCGACGCCATCACCAACGGCCAGGCCTCGGCCTCCATGTCGCGCGCGCTGAGCCTCGTGGGCAGCAGCGGCGGCGCCTCGGGCGGGGGTGGGGGCGGCTCCACCCTCTCGATCAACCTCAACATGTTCGCCCAGTACGACGGCGTCGAGATCGGGGGCGATACCCCGCCCGCGCACGATAGCCGCATCGTCTACGACACCAACCCTGTCTTCGCGATCGAGCGACCCGTCGAGTACACGCTCCAATACGAGATCAGCGCCGAAGACTTCGGCGACGAGCTCATCGCCCTCGAAGTCGAACGCGGCGCCTTTGCCATCCAGCTCGGCGAGCACATGCTCGTTGACATTCCGCTCATCCGCGATGACAACGGGCGCCTCGGCGCCGAGGCCAACGGCTTCATCCGCGGCGTCCTCCCGTCGCCCACCATGGGCTCGATCGACATCGCCTTCGAGGCCGCCGCCATCGACGACCCGAGCGAGCGGCTGAACATCCAGCAATCGATGTTCATCACCGGCTCAGTTCGCCTGCAGGTCTTCACGCTCTCGGGTTGCTCGTTCGCCGACATCGTTGACGCCTCGGGCTCGAACAGTCCCGACGACACCGTCGATCTCAACGACTTCGCCGAGTTCCTCAACCGCTGGGCCAGCGGCGACCAGCGGGCCGACGTCACCTCGGTCGGGCAGTGCGGCCCGTTCATCCAGGACGAACTCATCACCATCGATGACTTCGCCTGCTTCCTCAACATCTGGAGCCGGGGATGCTGATGCGCCACCACGCCACGCTCGCGCTCGCCGGCGCTGCCACGCTCGCCACCCCCGCGCAGGCGCAGTCCGAAGATGAGCCGACGCCCACCATCCAGTCCACCTTCTTCCGCGAGGACTTCCGCTCGACGGTGCGGCTCCAGGAGTTGCAGGCCGAGCCGGAGTTCACCTTCGCCCAGGGCCGTGGCGGCACGGGCGGCAGCTTCTCGAGCGCGCTCAGCGCGACGCACCCGACCGACGGCTGGTCGTTCGACACCGAGCAGATGGGCCTCTACCGCATCACCCCCGTCTTCACCGCCTCGGGCGACATGCTCCGGTTCGAGTACCACCAGACCGGCACGCTCACGCCGCACGACGACGCGACGCGTGACGTCGTCGCACACCTCGAGATCGCCGGCCGCTTGCAGAGCAGATTCCAGATCCAAGGCCTCGCGCGATACGACCTGCGCTACGAGCGCACCGTGACCACGCCCGGCGCGCCCTACGTGGTCGAGTCCTTCGGCCCGCGGCTCGACTTCCAGATCTCCCATCCGCTCGGCCATCTCGTCGAGGACGCATTCAACCACAGCGAGGAGCCGCCCTCGGGCGAGCATCTGCTCATCCAGCGCTCGGGCTACTTCGCCGATGGCGGCGTCGAACGCGGCGACCTGCTTCTCCGACCCGAGGGCCTCGTGATCGAGCTCGATGGCGACCCTGAAGGCGACGACACGCCGATCGGGCCGCTCACGCTCGACCTCGACGTGACCCTCGTGTTCACCGCCTACCCCGTGCCTGGTTGCTCGCTGGCGGACCTGGCGAACTTCGACGGCGACGCCGCGCCCGACGGCCAGATCACGCTCGCCGACTTCGCACGCTACCTCACGATCTACGAGGCGGGCGGCCTCGCCGCCGACCTGACGAGTTCGGGCGTGTGCGAGCCGTTCACCCTCGACGGCGCCGTCACGCTTGAAGACTTCTCTTGCTTCCTTGCGCTGTGGTCCGAGGGCTGTGTCACCGCGTTCGACCCCGAAGACGGGTAACCAAGACGGATGGACAACACCATGCTCCGATGCCTCACGCCCATCGCACTCCTCGCCGCGGCCGCGCACGCGCAGGTCGCGCCCGTCTCGGTCGTCCGCAGCGTCAACGCCGACACCAATGTCGGTGACGTCGCCGACTTCGAGAGCGACTTCAACAACACGCCCGGCCAGTGGGTCCGTCGCGTCCTGCCCGGTGTCATCGACCCCGACACCACGGGACTCAACACCAACGCGATCGCGTTCCAGTCCAGCAACGTCGATGCCAACGGCGCCTCCACCCGTGGCTTCTGCTCCGCCTTTGTCGGTCTGCTCGATGGCTTCAACGAGCCCGACGGCGCCGACGCCTTCGCCACCGCCAGCTCGCAGTTTCGAACCACACTCGAGGTCCAGCCCAACGTCCGCTACACCTTCAAGGCGCGACTCGACAACATCGGCGACGTCGTCTCGAGCGGCAACGGCATCAACTACATCCTCTTCGAGATTCCCGACGCCGATGGCTCACGAAACCGCCTCGTCAACCAGACGTGGGACCACGTCCCGGGCCTCGACATCGACCTCGACATCCACGGCGTCATCCCCGCCGACGGGCAGGTCCGCATGACCTACAACCTCTACTACTTCCCAGAACCCGTCGGCACGATCCTCTACACCACACGCACCGACTACGACGTCTCCGTCACCTTCGAGCCGCTGCTCGGCTGCTCCGTCGCCGACATCGCCGACGACGACGAGGGCACGGCACCCAACGGCGTCATCGATCTCATCGACTTCTCGGCCTACCTCAACCTCTGGGCCGACAACCACCCGGCCGCCGACATCACGCTCTATGGCGCCTGCGACACCGCGCTCGCCGGCGACGGCGTCGACCTCTCCGACTTCGCCTGCTTCCTCGCCATCTGGGCCCAGGGCTGCCCCTAAACCCCAACCAAAACTTGCCCCATTTACCAACCCGGCACAACCCCGATGATCGGCGATGATGGGCTTGGTCACCCCGGCTTCGCGTCTTAGACTCGCTCCGGCGCTCGACCATCTCGGGCGGGTGCCGCTGAGAGGAGCCCCACCATGCGTCTGAACCGCGCCCTTGCCGCGCTCTCGTCGTGCGCCCTTGCCTCGGCCGCGGCCGCGCAGTGCACCGTCATTCCAGAGGGGCCCTACGACCACCTCATCATCGAGCTCAGCCCCATCCACTACTGGTCGTTCAACGACCCCGCGGGTGACGCGATCGATCACGGCGCCGCCTTCCACGACGTCCATGCCGACTGGGGCAACCTCGCCAGTCGACTCACCCAGACCGTCCGCTCCGACCTGGTCGGCGGCTCGGCGCGATTCATCAACGGGCTCAGCGGCAACGCCGCACGCGTCATCACCATCGACCACTGGCCGACCATGGCCACGCCCGAGGCGACCGTCGTCCTCGTCATCAAGCCCGAGTCCAACCTCCCCGCCGGCTCGACACTCCTCGACAAGACCTTCGCAGGCCAGAGCCTCGCGCTCACGCTCTCGCCCGATCCCGAGGCGCGCGCCGACGGCAGCATGCTCGAGCTCAGCGTCAACAACACCACCATCGGCCCCGGTTCCGAAGTCGGCGCCGCCACCGACGGCGTGCTCGAGGCCGACGCCTGGCACGTCGTCGCGTTCACCTTCGCGAGCGACGGCCTGCGGCTGTGGGCCAACGGCAACGTCGTCGCACACGACCCCACGCTCACCAACGGACTGACCTCGCACCAAGGCGAGTGGACGCTTGGCGCCGCCGATGATCTTCGCGACATCTACGCCGGCCTCGTCGATGAGATGTGGTTCTTCGACCGCGCCCTCCCCGAGGATGAGCTCGACCGCATCCACGACTGCCTCATGCACGACGTCTGCGCCGCCACGCAGCCCGTTGCCTGCTCCCCCGCCGATGTCACGACTTCCGGCGCCTGCGCGTTCGGACAACCCGACGCCGCCGTCGACCTCTCCGACTTCTCCTGCTATCTCGCGACATGGGCCTCGAACGACGAGCGCGCCGACCTCACCAGCTTCGGCTCGGGCAACGGCCTGCCCGACGGCAGCGTCGACCTCTCGGACTTCGGCTACTACCTCAACCAGTGGGCCACCGGCTGCCCCTGATCGACGCCGGCAGGGAAATGAGCGGTGTTCGCCCCAACACCATTGACACGAGCCGCACGAGTCTCGACGCTCATTGAGAGAGCGTTTCGCTCAACTCGTGGGGTTGTCTCTTGGCCATTCGGCACTCGACCGTTCGGCGACCTGAGGGGAACACATCATGATGACGCCCAAGATGCACGACGCATCCCCATTCGCCATCACGCTGGCGTGCGCGATCGTCGCCACACACGCCCACGCTCAGCTCCACCACGAGACTGACCGCAACGCCGGCGTCGTTCCGCACCGCATCGCACTTCCCGCGGATGACGCGATCGATGTCGACGCCCGATTCGGGCTGCGATCCAGCGTCTGGGCCGGCGCCGTCTGCCAGATCACCGATCCCGCCCTCTGCGTCGAGGCCAATCTGGCCAGTTCCGGCGGGTTCTTCTTCAACGCGTCGTCTTTCCCGATCGCCCAGCCGCTTCGGTTCGGCACCGGCGAGACCAGCGACCCCGTCACCATCGAGGGCTTCTGCGTCGAGGGCGTCTATAGCGGCGCCATCGGCGACGGACTCTCCATCGCTGACAACTTCCAGGTCAGCTACGTCCCCGCCGACATCCATGGCGCGCCCAACCTCCGCGCCCCCATCGCCACGTTCTCGCAGGCCGACGGCTCGCTCGTCGTTGAAGAAAGCGAGAACCAACGCTTCTTCGGCGGCGTCAGCTCCGTCTTTTCCATCTCGCACGCGCCCGTCGACTCGCCCGCCAATACGTGGGGCGTCTTCCTCGTCCTGCTCAACGACTCCGAGATTCCCTGGTTCATCGCGACCGGCGCGATCAGCGGCCAAGTCTGCAGGGCGCTCCAAGCCACGGGCGCCTGCCCGGACGACTTCGTGTCCACCAACTTCGACACGGGCGCCTGGCTCGGCCTCGCGATCGACTCGCCCACGCCCGACGCCGAACTCGGCACGAAGTTCTTCAATCAGTGCGGCAACATCTTTCCCGCCCTCTACGTCCCGCCCTCACCCGACCTCGGCGACAACACCGGATGCTTCGAGTACGGCCAAGCCGGCCCCGCGGACGGCAGCGTCAATCTCAGCGACTTCGCCTGCTACCTCAACTTCTGGTCCGCCAGCGACCCGTACGCCGACGTCACCGGCTCGGCCGCGTGCGACTTCGGCCAGCGCGACTGCGTCATTGATCTCTCCGATTTCGCCTGCTACCTGGCCACGTGGGCCGACGCCCAGCCGCGGTAACGCGTCGAGCCCGATTCATCCAACCTCCGCATAGCGCCCCAACCCGAGATAGGATCGGGCGGTGAGCCCCGACGCACGCGCCATCGCCGAGTCGAAGCCCGGACTTCATCCCGCGCCGGTGGCCGTGGAAGCGACCGCCGACGCTTCACAACCACTGCCCGAGCCGATCACGCTGGCCGAAGCGTTGCGGCGGATGCCGCTCACGCCGCGGCAGCGCCGACGCATCACGTGGCTCCAGCCCTACGCCCGACTCGAGCTCCCCCGTTTCGGCAAGCTGCTCAACGACTGGGGCATGAACGACCAGGCCTTCTGGCAGGACGCGCCGCCCGTCACGGTCAGACAGAAAGGCACCGGCTTCGACCTGCGCCTCGAGCTCTCCGACTTCTACCAACGCATCAACGCCTTCCTCGGCGACTATCACGAGTTCGATGTCGTCGACACCGTCCGCGCCGCCCTGCGGCCGGGCGACCTCTACCTCGACGGCGGCGCCAACATCGGCCTCATCACCCTCCACGCCAGCCACATCGTCGGGCCCACCGGAACCGTCCTCGCCTGTGAGCCGTTCACCCCGGCCGCCGATCGGCTCCAGTGGCACATCGACCGAAACAACATCACCAACATCGACCTCCGGCGCCTCGCGCTCTCCGACCAGCCAGGGCGATCGGAGGTCAAACAGGTCGCCTACGACAGCCTCGCCAGCTCCACCCTCGGGCCGATCCCCGATCGCTTCGACAAGGGCGTGCACGCCAAAGACCGAAGCGTCCACGCCTGCCCCGTCGAAACCGGCGACCGCCTGCTCGCCACGCTCGAATCGTCAGCGCAGCCCCTCTTCGTCAAGCTCGACATCGAGGGCTTCGAGCTCCGCGCGATCCACGGCCTCCACGATGCCATGTGCCACCGACGCTGCGCCTTCCTCACCGAGGTCAACCAGGAAGTCCTCGAGGGCCAAGGACACTCCCCCCTCGACATCTTCGACCACATGGTCGAGTATGGCTACATGCCGTTCGGCCTCGAACGCCACGGCGCCAAGGGCCGTTTCCGTCTCCTGCTCAACCCGCTGACCCGCCCCGACGTGCTGCACGTCAAGGACGTGCTGTGGCTGACGCCGACCGGGCCGCACTGGGTGCGTTTGCGTGCACAGATGCGGGCACCGGGACTACGCCGCTGGGGCTAAGTTCGGCGGTCGCGGCGGTGCCCCTGCTTGGCGATGGCTGTGCAATCACGCCCAAAGAGCTGACATCCAAGCGATTCTCGTGCTTCACCCGCGATCCGAGCCCGCTCACGGCATGAGGGCAAGCTCTCCGAACCCCACGTATCATTGGGGTGAATTGGAGGATTTGTAATGCGTTTGATATCTGCCTTGATTGCCAGTGCAGCGGTCTCGACATCCTCGCTCGCTGAGGTAGCGGAAACCGGATTCGTGTTCGATCTAGTCCAGATCACACTGGAGACCCGCACGAGCGAATTCGGATTCGTGGACCGGCTCGAACTCTATAACTCGCAGCCGCACACGCTCGGCGGAGAAACCACGCTCTCGTCCACGGACACACGCGTCGAAGATATTCGGGTGACGTCCGCGGTTGAGAACGTCGGCAACACGCGGACCGTCTCGTATGTCATCGAGACGATCTCAGGAGACGGGTTCGCCACACCCGATGTGTTTGACGATCTTGTGGCCGATGACACAGGGTTGATTAACTTTGCCATTCGGAACAATTCTGGTGCGGTCCGCGACGATGAATTCCTCGCCTCGGGAACCCGTACCGCCCGGCTCTTCGGAGACGACGACAGTCTCCTGGTTCAGTCCATCGCCGCATCAACCGACGTGTTCTCCATCGGATTTGGAAGCGGCCTGAACAATGGCCGCAATCCGCTTGACCCCGCCGACTTTGGTGCGGCTCCAGCTCGATTCGAGTACTCCGTGAGCTACACCGTTGTCCCGGCGCCCGCGTGCGCCGTGGCTCTCTGCGGCATGGGGACCCTCGCGTTGCGTCGACGAAGCTAGTTCCCCTCTTTAATTTACAGTGAATCGAAAGAAGCCCCGGATCACTCCGGGGCTTCCTTTGCTTAATCACGTGTCTAATCACGCGCTGCCTGTCGCACAACGCCTCACGCCACCTGCAGCATCTCCATCGCCGCCTTCACGATGTCCTCGGCGGTGAGGTTGCACATCTGCAGCATCTCCTCGGGCGTCTTGGCGCTCTTGGGGATGCGGCGGACGTGCAACTGCTCGAGCGTGAACGCGTCGCCCGACTGCGTCATCGCGTCGGCCAGCGCCGAGCCGATGCCGCCGCCGTAGTTGTCCTCGATCGAGATCACGTATCCGTTGTTCGCGTTGATCACGTCGAGCAGCTTGTCGGTGTCGAACGGCAGGCTGTACAGGTCCACCAGTGTCGCCGAGACGCCCGCCTCGTCGAGCAGGTCGATCGCCTTGTTCGCCTCGTGCACCATGTACCCCGCGGCGCACAGCACCAGGTCGCGGCCCTGCGTGAGCACCTCGAACCCGCCGAGGTTGAACACGTGGTCGTCGGAGTAGATGAACTCCGTGTCGGCCCGAAGCGTGCGCATGTAGCAGGCGCCGTAATACTCGGCCATCACCTGCGTCAGCGCATACGCCGCGTAGGCGTCGGCCGGCTGCAGGATGTAGCAGCCCGGGTTCCCGTTGTGGTCCTTCGTCGTCGTCCAGCTGCGGAACCACGCCACATCGGGCAGGCTCATCTGGCTCGGGCCGTCGGCGGCCAGGGTGATACCCGCGTGCGAGCCGACCATCTTCAGGTTCGCCCCCGAGTTGATCGCCATCTCGATCTGGTCGTACGCGCGGTTGAAGAACTTCGCGAACGTCGAACAGAACGGGATCTTGCCCGCCGCCGACATCCCCGCCGCGACTGAGATCATGTTCTGCTCGCCGATCTTGCACTCGACGAACCGCTCAGCCAGCGCCGGGTCCTGCAGGAAGCCGTTCGCGTACGTCGAGTTGCTCACGTCGGCGTCGAGCACGACGATCCGGTCGGTCGTCTTGCCGATCGCCCGCAGCGCCAGGCCGTAGGCCTTGCGGGTCGCCATCTTCCCAGTGTGGATCACGCTGCCCATGTCGAGCGACTCGAGCAGCGCGTTGAACGTGGGCGCATCGCCGAACGTGTAGTCGGGCGCGGTCGTTTCCTCGGGCGGCTGGATCATGAACTGGTCGCTCGACGCCAGCGACGTCGTCAGCTCCACACGGCGCTCCTCGAGCTCGGCGAGCGCCCGCTCGAGCTGCTCGCCCGTCGCGGGCTTGCCGTGCCAGCCGCCGCCCTGCACGCTCGTCGCGCCCCAGCCCTTGGTCGTCTTGGCGACCACCGCCATCGGCTTGCCGGTCAGGTCCTTGGCGCGCTCGGCGAACGCGTCGAACGCCGCCTTGATCTCGTTCGGCGCGTGCCCGTCGATCGTGTGCACCTCGTACCCACCCGCCGCGAGCTTCGCCGCCAGCACCTCGTCCGACTGCATCACGCTCACGCGGTCGGCCTGCCCGTAGCCGTTGCAGTTAAAGATCGGCAGCACGTTGGTCAGCTTGTGATCAACGATGAAGTCCAGCGCCTCGGCGATCTGTCCCTCGCGCGCCTCGCCGTCGCCCACGATGCAATACGCGCGTCGGTCCACCTTGTCGAGCCGTGCCGCGTGCGCCACGCCCGCCGCCACCGACAGGCCCTGACCCAGCGAGCCCGTCGCCGCGTCAAAGAACGGGAAGCCCTCCATCGGGTTCGGGTGCCCGTCCAGCTCGCTCTCCCAGGATCGCAGCTGGCTCAGGTCCTCGATCGACAGCCGCTTGCGGTTCTCCGGGTCCTTGCCGTACATCACCCCGAGTTTCGCCGCCGCCGCGTACACGATCGGCACCGCGTGCCCCTCGCTCAGCACCAGGCGATCGCTCGTCGGGTAGTCCGGGTAGTCCGGGCTCCAACGCATCGAGCTGAACATCAGCACGGTGACGATGTGCCCAAGGCTCATCGCGGTCGTCGGGTGCCCGCTGCCGGCCGCCGCGGTCATCTCCAAAGAAAGACGATCGATCTCGATCGCCTGCGCATGCACGGCCGCTTCGAAGGACATAGGAAGAGCCTTTCCCCGTCTGAGGACGGTCTCGGGCTCCCAGACCTCATGTCCAGCGCCCGGTGTCTACACCATGACCGGGGCTCGGCCCCGGGGGCGTCGCACCGGTTCAAACGTCGGGGGCCAACACCCGCGGCGAACGCCACGCGTGACAGCCCTGACTTCCCCCAACACCCAAACCCACGACCACCCCAGCACCCGCTCCCCAAGGCGAAGTATCGAGCCCCCACCCGCCCCTGACAAGCCCCCGGACCGTGGGTTCTCCCTATTCCGTCAGGAATCTCACATCCCGCCACCAAACCCGCGATCTTGTGTCGCTCCGCCGCCTCTCCACAACACCCGCGATATCCTCTCAGCAACCCCCTTCGGAGCCCCCTTCATGCACGTCATCTGCGACCGCGCCGCCCTGCTCGACGCGATCAACATCGTCTCCGGCGTGGTGCCCTCACGCACGCCACGCCCACAGCTCACCGGGCTCAAGCTCACCGCTCGAAAGTCCGGCGACGTCGGGGAGCTCCTCCTCGCCGGCACCGATGGCGATATCGCCCTCGCGCTCACCCTCGCGCAGATCGACGTCAAGAAAGAAGGCGAGGCCCTCGTCCCCGCCGACAAGATCCGACAGATCGTCGGCGCCGAGGACCACGAGCCCACACTCACCATCCAGACCGACGCCGAGACCTGCGTCATCACCGGCGCCGACGCCACCTTCAAGGTCTACGGCTTCCCGCCCAACGACTTCCCACCCATCCCCGACTTCAACGCCACCGCGCAGCACGCCAAAACAACACTCACCCAAGACGCCGGCACGCTCATCGAGCTCATCGACCGCACACTCTTCGCCACCGCGCGAGAGAACTCCCGCTACGCGATCAACGGCGTGCTCCTCAATCGCGACGGCAAGAAGCTCGAGATGGTCGCGACCGACGGCCGACGCCTCGCCCTGGCCAAGGCCAACCTCAAGGACGCCGGCGAGGCCTCCAGCTGCATCATCCCCACCAAGGCGCTCAACGTCCTCGGCAAGCTGCTCGACGAGCCCGACGAGACCGTCCACGCCGCCATCACCGACAACCAGGCCGTCTTCCTCATCGGTGCCCGAGACACCGACGGCCCCGGCCGCGCCACCCTCTCGACCAACCTCGTCGAGGGCGTCTTTCCCCCCTACGAGGACGTCATTCCTAAGGACCAGGACAAGAAGGTCACCTTCGACCGCGACGTGCTCTTCTCTGGTGTGCGCCGAGCCGCGCTGCTCACCAACGAGGAGTCCCGCGGCGTCCGCCTCGCCTTCACCGGCGAGGGCAAGCAGCTCGAGCTCACCAGCCGAGCGCCCGAGATGGGCGAGGCCAACGTCCAGCTCGACCTCGCCGACTACCACGGCGATGACATCGAGATCGGCTTCAACCCCACCTTCATCCTCGACGCCCTCAAGGTCATCCCCGATCCCGAGGTCATCATGGAACTCAAGGCCCCCAACAAGCCCGGCCTCATCAAATCCGGCAACGACTTCATGTACGTCGTCATGCCCGTCAACCTTCAGTAGGCGTCCCACTCGCGCCCCCGTCCCGGCGGAGGAGCTGTCCGCGCCGCGGACTGAGGGAGTCTTCGGGGTGGTCCTCGCCCACAACCAACCCACGCCGCCCGTCGTATCACCCCGCGACGACAACACAACCGCCCCATCGCACGCACGCGACGAGCCGAACGAGGCGAACCAGTGAAGAAGAAGGCCTAGACGGACTCGCCCATCGGCGTGCCCACGCGACGCCGACCGCGCGCCCCAGAGACGCCCGCGGGGTGCACGCGGACGTCCACCGCCAGCTCCGAGGCCGATGGCTCAGGCAGCGAGAGGCTCACCGCACGCGTGGCTTGGGCCGAAAGACCCGCTCGGGTCGCCATCCGGGCCGAAAGACGACGCAGGCCCCGACGCTCCTGGCGCCAGGCAAGCCACGTCAGCCCGGGAAGCACCGCCAGCCCCAGCACGCCCACGAGTCCCGCGGTCTCAACCTGTGCGATCCGGTCGGGATGGAAGGCGAACCACGCGCCCAGGCCGCCCAGCGCGATCGAGAGCCCGCCGGCCACGAGCAGGCCGACACGGCGCCACGAGACGCCACGCCATGGAGTGAACTCTGCTCGTCTCGCCGAGTCTGACTGGCGCGCTTCGGACACTCGCATCCGCCCTCCGATCCACCAACCACACCGCGAGACACACCACCCGCCGGGCCGAGAAGGCACCGGACCGGTCCGGGGCACGCCCCGACATCTCGCGGCGCGGCCCGACCGGTTCGTTGCGGCAAACAGAACGTTCGCAACGCGTGCTCGGTCTGTCTCGGTCCCGCGCCATGACGCGGGGCGCCGAAGACTAGCGAGTCCCTCACGCGTTCGCCACATCTCGCGTCGGGCTCTCGGGGCACACGGGCGCGTTTGTGGACAAGTGCTCGCGGAGATATCGTCCGCAAACGCATGTCCACGCCCACCCGGCGACATCCGAACTCGCGCACAAATCGGCGCTTGGCGCCGCTGCTGCTCGCGGCGCACGCGCTGACCTGCGCACCCAGCGCAGCAATCGCGCAGGCGACCGATCCGCCCGCACCGCCGCGCGACGACTTCAGCCCGCTGGAGAACCGCCCCGACCTCGCCCAGTACGAGGGTCGGCCGATCAGAAATCTCGTCCTCCAGCGCGTCCTACCCGGCTCGCCCGATGATCCGGATGCGCCCGAGCGCATCGAGCCGCTCTCGCCGAGCGTCGAGGGCCTCGCGCTCAACACCATCCGCACCGCCGAGGGCGCCCCTTACCGCCAGATCGGCGTCAGCGACGACATCACACGCCTCAACCGCACCGGGCGCTTCGCCCGCGTCACCGCGCGCGTCCAGCAGCTCGCCGACGGCTCCGTCGAGCTCATCTACGCCTTCGTCGTCCAGCCGCTCATCGAGGACATCCAGGTCGTCGGCAACAACCAGCTCACCGACCAGGAGATCGCCCAGAACATCCGGCTCATCGCAGGCACTCCCGTCGACAGCCTCCAGATCGACCGCGCCGCGCGTGGCATCGAGGCCATGTACCGCGAGCGCGGCTACTACCTCGCCCGCGTCACCGTCGACCAGGAAGAGCTCGACGAGACCGGCGTCGTCCTGTTCCGAATCCGAGAGGGCGTGCGCCTCAAGGTCGCCGACATCCGCTTCGACGGCAACGCCGACTTCACCGCGCGCCAGCTCCGCAAGGAGATCTCCACCCGCGAGGCCTGGATCCTCGACCGCGGCGAGCTCGACGAGGACATCCTCGCCGACGACGTCGCCTCCATCCTCGGCTTCTACCAGGACCGCGGCTACCTCGACGTCCGCATCGACCGCGAGATCACCGTCAGCCCCGACAACACCGAGGCCATCGTCACCTTCATCGTCGAAGAGGGCCCCCTCTACACGGTCCGCGACATCCGCCTCGAGTACATCGACGAGGCCGGCGCCGACGCCAAGGGCCCGTTCAGCGTCGAGCAGATGCGCGGCGTCATCCCGCTCAAAACCGGCGACGTCTACTCGGCCCGCCTGCTCCGCGACTCCATCGACGCCGCCAGCGAGGCCCACGGCGAGCTCGGCTACACCGATGTCCGCGTCCGCGCCGCCTTCCTCCGAGACGAGCGCCTCCCCCTCGTCGACGTGCTCGTGCGCGTTCGCACCGGCCCGATCTTCAAGGCCGGCCTCGTCACCGTCATCGGCAACGAGTTCACCAAGCAGAAAGTCTCGGTCCGCAACGTGCCCGTGCGTCCGGAGGAGCCGCTCAACGCCGCCGACCTGCGCGACGCCCAGCAACGCATCCAAGGCTCGGGACTCTTCGCTCCGCAGTCCGTCCGCGTCGAGGCCCTGCCCGAATCCCCCGACGATCCGGGCTACCGAGACGTGCTCGTCGAGGTCACCGAGACCAACACCGGATCGTTCAACATCGGCGCCCTGGTCGACTCCGACGCCGGACTCTCGGGC